>JBEUIR010000623.1:0-1459 GCA_040415395.1 Candidatus Thiothrix namsaraevi | reverse complement strand
CGCTCCTACGTAGACGATCGTAAAAACGGGGTAAGTTAGCATAAGTGGTAAAACCTAGCTATGTTACAATCGAGCTATCTGAACAGGAGAAACACCCATGAACTGGCAAGAAGTCTGTAATCATCCTGACCTGCAAAATTTGCCATTCAAACTTGAACTCAACGAATACGGGCAAATTGTCATGTCACCCGCCAAGGTTTACCACTCCATCTTGCAGGGTGAAATCGCCGCCTTGCTAAAAAGCCTACGTCATGAAGGCAAAGTCTTAACCGAATGCGCTATTTACACGCACAAGGGGACGAAAGTCGCGGATGTCGCGTGGGCATCCCCTGAGATATTCACCCGCATTAAGCTGGAAACGGAATGCTCTGTTGCGCCGGAAGTTTGCGTGGAAATCCTCTCTTCTGCCAACACCGGTCGTGAAATGGAAGATAAAATCATGCTGTATTTTTCACGTGGCGCAAAAGAGGTATGGCTGTGTGATGCGGCAGGTAATATGACGTTTCATATTCCGGCGGAAGTGGTGGAACGGTCGGTGTTGTTTCCGACATTTCCGCAGCAGGTGGAATATTGACCGGAGGCTTGTCGGTCATAATTTAAGACGCAGGTTACGGTAATAACCAGTTTTCCACGACCAAGCCCGGCACGCGCTTAAACTCATCGGTGTTATCGGTTACAGCGACTAAACCCAGATGCAAAGCGTGGGAGGCGATCAGCAAATCATTCGGGCCGATAATCTGCCCAGCAGCTTCAAGATAGGCGCGAACTTCTGCATAGGCATGGTCTGCTGGAGCATCAAACGGTAGCATATCGATGGTGGAGAGTATTTGCTCCACCCACTCTGTCAGGGCTGGGGAATTGCGCTTTTTTGCGCCGAAACGCAATTCAGCGGCAACGATAATACTCGTGCAAACTGCACCCTCGCCGACGCGCTGCAAGTGTTGATAGACATTGCCTTGAGGTTCGCGGAACAGGTTGGAAATGATAGTGGTGTCGAGCAAATAACGGTAGTTTGTCATGTTTAAAACACCACATCGTCCAGCGGTGGTAGATTGTCTATGTCGGGAAAATCTAACTCTGATGGCTTGCAGGTGGCTAAAAAAGCAAGCAATGAGGGACGTTGCAGGGCTTCGATAATCAAACGGTTGCCTTCACGACGTATAATCGCTTCATTCCCTGCTAATTCAAATTCGCGGGGAATGCGAATGGCTTGATTGCGCCCGTTGCGGAACAGGCGGACGTGGCGTTCGGCTAACATATTGACCTCCTGATTTGGCATATATATGAGCCTATGCTAAAGCAACAAGATGGTGAATACAACCTACTTGTCGAAGCAAACCAACAGGGCGTAATATGGAAACCATTGGTAACTAATGGTGACGATATGGCAGTCAGCGTAAAACTTTCCGACGAAACGGTTACATCCGCACGGCAACAGGCGCAAGTGTTTCAGCGCACC
>JBEUIR010000622.1:0-1460 GCA_040415395.1 Candidatus Thiothrix namsaraevi | reverse complement strand
CCTGTATTTTGGTGCAAAATGCGGGCAGCACTGAGGCCGCCGCTGTGGAAGACGACCCTTACGCCGATTTCAAAATCCCCGACGATTTGATGTGGTAAACATCTTTTTCTTGAATCGTAATTCAAAAATATCATACTATTCATGAATTACGATTCAAGAATCACCTCATGATCAACCGGCAACTCCTCTCTGAAATACAAAGCAAGCTGTTCAAAGGCAAAGCCATCTTGCTCATGGGGTCACGACAAGTCGGCAAAACCACACTAGTACAAACGTTGCTGGCAAATCTCGCTGTGCCTGTCATGAAGTTCAACGGTGATGAACCTGATATGCGGGAAATACTCGCTAACATCACCTCTACACGCCTCGCCGCCTTGGTCGGCAAGCACAAAATTGTTTTTATTGACGAAGCACAGCGCATCGAAAATATCGGTCTAACCTTAAAATTATTCACCGATCAATTACCCCATATTCAAGTGATTGCAACGGGTTCATCAGCGTTTGAGCTTGCCAGCAAAATTAATGAGCCACTCACGGGACGAAAATTTGAATACGAACTGTACCCGCTATCGTTTGTTGAAATGGTTGAACATCATGGCTGGTTTGCTGAAAAACGCTTGCTGCCACACCGCCTGATTTACGGTTATTACCCCGATGTTATCAATGCACTCAGCGAAGGTAATAGCGCACAAGTATTGAAATCACTCACCAGTAGCTACCTCTACAAAGATTTGCTCAGTTTAGAAGGTGTGCGCAAACCCCAACTGCTGGATAAATTGGTCAAAGCCGTTGCCCTACAAGTCGGCTCAGAAGTGTCTTTCAACGAACTGGCACAACTCACCGATACCAACGTCCATACGGTTGAGAAATACATCGACCTGCTGGAAAAAGCCTATGTGCTGTTTCGCCTGCCCGCTTACAGTGGTAATCACCGCAATGAAATCAAAAAAGGGCGCAAAATCTACTTTTTCGACAATGGTATTCGTAACGCGCTGATCAATAACTTCAACCCGCTGGAATCACGTACTGACGTAGGCGCACTCTGGGAAAATCTCCTGATCAGTGAACGCATGAAATACCTGTCATACCAACAAAACCTTTTTTTCACACGGCGTTACTTTTGGCGCACCACCCAACAGCAAGAAATCGACTACCTCGAAGACAGTGGCGGCAAACTCCACGCTTGGGAATTCAAGTGGAATCCCAAAGCCAAGGCTAAGTTCCCTGTCACATTCACGAATGCTTACCCAGACTGTGTAACCATGCGTGTCGACCCCGACAATTTTGAAGCATTTATTGGCTTGGCATGACTTCCACACATCACCATTCACAGGGCTAACAACCATTATGCAATTCAACCGCTATATTTGGGATTTGTACCGCACCTCGCCAGAAGGGCTGGCAGCCATCAAGCGTGACATCACGGAACATTGGAAGGTACTTGATAATACGGGTAACAT
>JBEUIR010000621.1:0-1465 GCA_040415395.1 Candidatus Thiothrix namsaraevi | reverse complement strand
GACCCGGTAGGGCATTTCTTAACGAAAAGTGTTCGTGAAACGGCGTGAAATCACCATCAGATTGTAGCAGTGGCAGGTTTTTCTCGATGCAGAAGGTGGTAATTAGCACATCAATGGTTTTACGCACGGTAATACCACGCTTGCGTAAAGCCCGAAAGTTGTCGGCACTTTTTAGGGCGATGGACTGGTCGAGCATGGTGAAATAATCCAGTGTCAACAGCAGTTCTTTGGCTTGGGTGTATTCTTTGTCCTGTTTGAAACCTTGCAACACTTCGGTTAAGACAAGTTCCCCGGTTGCAACGGGTTGTGTGCCGAGCAAGTAGTCGAGCCAGTCACTTTGCGGGGTAGATTTGCCGTTGAAATAATCAATCCAGACGCTGGAATCGACAAAGATCATGGCTTATCCACGCGCATTTCATCCAAGTTGCCTTCCCAGTGCAGTTTTCCGCGAAATTCACGGATGCGGGCTTGCTGTGCAAGGCGTAACAGCAGTTGCAGACCGCGTTCCACGGCTTCACGCTTGGTTTGCAGCCCCGTTGCTTGAAGGACATCACGCATCAGCGTTTCATCAATGACGATATTGGTTCGCATAGCTCTATGTGTATGGTTGTTTATGATGATACACATTCTATTGGAATGGTTGGGGGCGGTAAATGGTTTTTTATGGTTTCCGAATTTTCTTCAGGTACGACGGATAACGCCGTAAGGTGGTCGTCGAGAGTGTTATTCATGGATAAAATTATCCCCCCAATCTTGATTTAGTGCGTCCAAGTCTTCTTTGACCCGTGCCGGAATATCCATACTGTCATGCAAGATCGTCAGAACCTGAATGCGTTCCGGCAAATGCTCCGCAGCCTGCCGAAAAAACACGTAATGCTTACCGTAATGCACGAAAAATACACCCGTAGTCACTTCCGGTGGTAATGCCCGAACCTTGGAAGGTATACAGCAACGTCATGCTGATTTATCCAGTTGCTTGCGCACCCGCGCCTTCACATCTGCCGCGCTACTCGCCACAAACGCCTCATCCGGTGTCGCCATCCGCGCCTGTAAATGGTTGGCAAGCCATTGCGAATCCTGCATTAACACGCGCTGGTCATTGCGGATTAAATCCCGTAGGTAATCGCTGGCGCTGGAATAACGCCCGGAGGTGATTTGTGTACTGATCCAGTCACGCAACTGGTCAGGAAGAGAAATATTCAAGGTTGCCATTGCCGAAACTCCATGATGGTTTTCATGAATTCTAGGTTTATTGGCAACTATTGGCAATAAATGAATGGATTTTGGCTAAATCCTGTTACCGCACAACCTCCAACCGCACCTCCGCCGTACCCGGCAGAATCAACCCAAGCTGTTCCGCCGCTGCCAACGACACATCAACAACCCGCCCCGGTTTGTAAGGGCCACGGTCATTCACTCTTACCAGGACAGAACGCCCGTTTTGCAGATTGGTCACACGCAGCAA
>JBEUIR010000620.1:0-1466 GCA_040415395.1 Candidatus Thiothrix namsaraevi | reverse complement strand
TAAGCCGCGCTTTGATGCGTCAAGAGCGTAATCGTGAATGGCTAGAATCCTGCGATCTAATTGACGTGGATACCGGCGAAGTCATGCCCATGATGCAAGCCGTTGATGCTGGCATATCCAATCCTAACAACCGTCGCAATGAAATGATGTTGCGCATCAGTGACGGCGAAAAGTTCTTTGCAGCACAAGGCAAAATCGCCCTATTCCTTACCCTGACTGCACCATCAAAGTTCCATCAATTCACGCGCAAAGCGGGTTACATCAAAACCGATTCGATGGGTGTTAAGCACAAGATCGGCGGTCAAATTGTCCAGAATCCGAAGTATCAAGAGGTGATTGAATGGCGGCGTGGTCGGGGCAAATCCGCCACCATTGAAAACCGCATCAATACCCCGCGTTTAGGGCATGAATGGTTGTCGGTGAGTTGGGCAAGGTTACGCGCTGCACTCAAACACAAGGCGATTCAGTGCGATTTTATGCGCGTTACCGAACCTCACCATGATGGTGCTACACATTGGCATTGCATCGCGTTTGTCGCTGAATCCAACGTGCCAGCTTTCACCAAACTGCTGTGGTCAAAATGGTTGCGTGAAGATGCAGACGAAGCGGGCGCGAAGAAATACCGTGTTGACATCGTGCGAATTGACCCGAAAAAAGGACGGGCAGCGTCTTACATTGCGAAATACATTTCAAAGAACATTGACGGCGCATCTGTTACCGAAGACTTTGAAAGTGGGCTTGATGCGGCTGAATCATCAGTACGGGTTCACGCATGGCGTACAACACACGTTATCCGTGCGTTTCAATTCTCCCGTGGATTCGGTCAAGTGGGTATCTGGCGCGAACTACGGCGCATCAAAGACGGTCAAGACGGCATTGTGGAATTAGCGCGTGTTGCTGCTGACCATTCCGACTATCTCGCATTCCTCACAATCCAATCACAAAAGGCATTACAGCCACTTTCTACCATCAGGGTAGACAACCCTAAGCCCAACCTTTACGGCGAAATCACAAGCCGCGTAATCGGTTTGGAATACACACCTGATTCTATCGAAGTCATCACGCACACCCATACATGGGAAGTCGTTAGACGTGTTGAAGAATCAGAGAGTGATGATGTTGACCGCTTTGAATTTCTGGCAATCGCTGAAAATTCGCCCCTTGGAGTTCTGGAAAATAATTGTAGATATGAGGTGCAAGCGGCATGAACGAATTATTAACACCCAAAGAGCAAGCGCACATCGACTCTGTGAGAGCGTTACAGCACTTTTCAGGCAATGACACCCCTACTCTATCCGATAACACCCCGATCAACTGGCAACGCATCCATGCACTAATCCCGTGGTTCGCGGTAATCATGGCGGTGATTGTGTGGGCAATGTTCCTGCTAATCCCAACGGCATTTAACCTGCATTACGCGGGCATGTTCCCTGCTGCAAATAACTGGCTATACGTCGCAATGGGCG
>JBEUIR010000619.1:0-1466 GCA_040415395.1 Candidatus Thiothrix namsaraevi | reverse complement strand
TTGCTGACGATGTTATCCTAAGTGCCTATCACCGATATACAACAAACGGGAGTGATGCAGATGGCATTGGCAAGACAACTGGCTTACCTGAGCGTTGAGGCGTATCTCGCGGGGGAACGTGAGAGCGAAATCCGCCACGAATACGTGGATGGGGTTGCTTATGCGATGGCGGGCGCAAGCGTGAACCATAATCAGATTACGGCTAATGTCCTGACCGAGTTGCGGATGCATTTCAAGCAAACGGGTGTGGATTGCCGCCCATTCAGCAGCGATTTGCTGGTGAGGACGGGCAAAGACCGCTACCGCTACCCCGATGTTGTGGTGGTGTGCGATGAGCAATTTCTGGATGACTATTCGACCGAATCCCCGGTGCTGATTGTGGAAGTGCTATCCAAGGCTACCCGCCAGCGTGACCGGCAAGTTAAACGGCTGGAGTATTTGCAATTGCCCAGTTTGCAGGAATACATGCTGATTGAGCAGGATACGGTAGAGGTCGAAGTTTTCCGCCGTAGCGATAGCTGGCGACCTTCGTATTATTATTGGGGTGATATGGTGGTGCTGGAATCGGTTGGGTTGAGTTTGAGTGTGGAAAGTATTTATGAGCGGGTAAGGAATGAGGATGTTGGGCGTTTGTTGAGTGGGGAATGAATGCGTCAATAAAGCCTATTGATTCTTCGTGCATGGTTCTTTGTTTTGCTTGATAATTGACCCCCATCGATTCCTAGGATGCCATCATGCAGATCATTAAACCCTATGGGCGCAGTTTTACCGAAACTAACCAACGTGTATTGCTAGACAAGCATCGGGATAAACACGATATTCCCCCATTTGCTGCAAGTCATGAAAAGCTGGTAATTGCGCAGTGGGTTTCAGTCATCGACAAAATTATTCGCAAACCTAGTCCAAAAGCCAAAATTAGCCTGCCAACACCACAACAATATCAATTGCGGGAAACCTTGGGTAACGCGGCATGGCTAGAACTCAACAAACGTTTGCCCTGTTCGGATCATGCCGTATTTTGGCGTTCAAAGATTCACCCCTATGGTCATGCAACGCAAGAACAAGAGCCAGCACCGTTACTGCAAGGGCGTTGGTATCAGCGTTTTGTCGGTGATATTGAACCCACCGCCATCACAGAAAATGTTGCCCAAATCATCGCTGAACGCATCGCCAGCCATTTGTATGAGGCTGAATTACGCTTGGGCGAACATTCAACAGAACGTCGCCAAGGTAAAATTACCGCGCAAGCCGAGACCATCCAGAAAAATGTACTGAAACTCCATCGGATAACGCAAGGATGGAGTGAAACTGATCAACAGGAATACCTTGCTGCGGGAGATGTCGCGGCAGCTATCCATGCAGAAGTGAGCCACCGGGTTAAAGCAGCCCAAAAATGCCGGGAAAACAAACAAGCACCCCAAGACGAACACCGTGTCCGGCTGGAACTTGCTGGAAGCCTGCTGTAT
>JBEUIR010000618.1:0-1469 GCA_040415395.1 Candidatus Thiothrix namsaraevi | reverse complement strand
AGCGATGGATAGCAAGTTGATTGTGCCTCAATCTATCTATGCTAAAGTAGCCAAGTTTCAACAACACACGACTTGCATTCACGAACATGTGGTAAGAGGCCTTGACGCTAAACATTATTAAGTATTCGGGGCAGGGCAGCAGACCCCTTGTTCTTCTCCACGGCTGGGGCATGAATAGCCAAGTTTGGCAACCACTATTGCCGAGCTTGGCGCAACACGCCCAAGTCATCTGCATCGACCTACCGGGGCATGGCGCAAACAGCCATTTACCGCTAGGAACATTGGCGGAAGCGGTGGAACAACTTGCCCCACACATTCCGCAAGATGCGATCGTCATGGGTTGGTCACTTGGCGGACTCATTGCCCAAGGTTTGGCGCACGCTTTGCCTGAGCGGATTGCGGCGCTGATTTTGATTGCCAGCACGCCCAAATTCGTCGCAGAAAATGATTGGGCGCACGGCGTATCCCCCGACCTACTCGCGCTGTTCGGCAGAAGCCTGCAAACTGATTACCTTGGCACGGTGAAACGTTTTTTCGCGCTGCAATTCCTCAGCACCAAAACCGATACCCGGATGGTGAATGCCTTGCGCGACCGTATTATGGAACACCCCGCCAGCATTACCGCGCTGGAAGAGGGCTTAACCATTCTGCAAACTGCCGACTTTTCGCAAGCGCCCGTGATTCAGCCCGCGCTGTGGATGCTGGGCAAGCTCGACAAGCTGATTCCCGCGACTCTCGCTGATGCGCTGCCGGAAATGGGTTATCAGCACATTGCAGTGTTGGGCGGTGCAGCTCATGTACCCTTCGTGACCCACCCTGAGCTTTTCATGGAACGTGTTGAGGCATTTCTAGGTGGGCTTTAATCCAAAATTTGTTGAAAAACAATCAAAGAGTGATGATGATCACGTCTAAAAAATATTAGAAGCATTAATCTTAGGCATATTACCATTGGCAAAAAGATAGAATCTTCCTGTTTATTAAATTAATCTATCACAGGGATTAAGATCGTGAAAATTCCAAAAAGCTACTGGTATTACTGGCACACCGGCAATAAATTTGTAGCTGTCATCAGTATGATCTTAAGTGCGGCAGTCACAGGGTTAGTCTTAGCCCTCTCTATCGGGTTCTCAATTTGGGGAATAATTCTTGCCGTATTGCTTGATTCGATAGGATTTTTGGTGGTTTTAATCTATGTTGCTGTGCGTAGTGATCTCCCTAGCTTAGTGTTGGAACAAAGTGATGCATTCATGCTGAATCAGTTTGTCGTCCCACTTTGTATCGCATTCCTAGTCGGGAGACTGATAACATTTTGGGTAGCAAAACGTAAGTGGTTTGCCATAGCCTAGTAAATGAGTAATCTTGCGCTCCGCATAACGCAAGAGAACGTTAGGATTAATTTTTTGAGGAAGCATCATGATCTCAGAACTCGCAGGTTTTGTATTAAGCCGTTCCATTCCAGACAATCTGAT
>JBEUIR010000617.1:0-1469 GCA_040415395.1 Candidatus Thiothrix namsaraevi | reverse complement strand
CCTGCAATCAGTTGGAAATCGCTGCTGGTTTCCTTGTCGCTGCCGAAGGGAGTGAACACTTTATCTTCGATGGCGCGTAACAACATCGCTTGTTCATCCAGCCCCAATTCGCCGATTTCATCCAGAAACAGCAAGCCTTTGTCAGCTTCGCGCAGCAAGCCGTTGCGGGCAGTAAGTGCGCCCGTGAATGCGCCTTTCACATGCCCGAACAGCGCGGACATGGCATTGTCGCCGCGCAAGGTGGCGCAGTTGACTTCCACCAGTTTGCCGCTGACTTGCCCGCGTTGTTTTTTGAGGGCGTAAATGCGTTTGGCGAGGCGGGATTTGCCGACACCCGTTGCACCCGTGAGCAGGATGGGGGCGGCGGAGCGAATGGAGACTTGTTCGAGTTGCGCAATCAGGGCGTTGAAAGCGGGATTGCGGGTGTCGATGCCGCCTTTGAGGTACGCCATGCCTTCCTGTGCTTCGCGCTCGAAACGGCTGGCGATTTGGTCGTAGCGCGACAGGTCGAGGTCGATGATTTGCAGTGTGCCTTGCGTACCTTCCTTGCTGGGTGAGGTTTGTAGCAGCTTGCCGGGGATGTAATTGGCTTCCGTCAGCAAGAACAGGCAGATTTGCGCGACGTGCGAACCGGTAGTGATGTGCACGTAGTAGCGGTGTTGCTCCGGGTCGAAACGTTGCTGGCGGGTGAATTCGTGGAGCTGGTTATAGACTTGCTCGAAGTCCCACGGGTTGGCGTAGTCGACTACGTAGGAGGTGATGCTGGCGTGCGGCGCAAGGTCGCGCATGTCACGCAGGGTGACAGCGGCAAGTTCCACTTCATCGAAGTGATGGATGAGGATGAATTCATCCACCGGAAATTCCGGGTGCATGAGGATGCTGACCGACGGTCGCCAGCGCGAGTGGCGGCGTTTGCCTAAGCCTTGCTGGTCAAGGCGTGAGCCGAGGATGCCGATGACGGTGGTTTTCATGGGTGTTTTAAAATGTCACATGATGATGCAGGAGTTACATGAAAGTGTAACATCTTGATGCCAGACGTGTATTCTTGAGATATGCTGAGTGTTGTAGTAATATATCTACATTAATCCACGATCAGGAGGTATGTGCCATGATCACCACATTTTCCAGCCGCGCGTTCAACCAAGACGCGAGTCGCGCCAAGAAAGCGGCTTTGCACGGACCCGTTTTTATTACTGACCGTGGGCGGCCTGCGCACGTTTTGCTGACTATTACAGAATACCTACGCATTACGGGCAAACAGGTGAGTATGGTCGATTTGCTGGCAATGCCTGTGGCAGACGAGATCGAATTCGAGCCGCCCCGCCTGCATGGGAAACTTTATCAGCCTGCGGATTTTTCATAATGTATTTGCTGGATACGAACGTGGTTTCCGAATTGCGGAAAGCCAAAACGGGCAAGACGGACGTGCCCAGCGGTAAGATGGCGCGGCGCAATGGGAATGCGGGATG
>JBEUIR010000616.1:0-1474 GCA_040415395.1 Candidatus Thiothrix namsaraevi | reverse complement strand
CCCAACCTTACTGCAAAGGCACAAGCAACAAACTGATCGGCACAGCAAAAAACTGCCGATCAGTCACCCGAAACGGCAACACCCGCTCCCCACTGTAAAACACCAGCCCCGCCTCCAACCGATCCCCCACAAATTCCGCCAACTGCACCAATCCCTTAAAATCCGCCTCACCCACCGATGCCGAAGCCTTGATTTCAATCCCAATCAACTTGCCGCCGCTGCGTTCCAGCACAATATCCACCTCGTTTTTGCTGGTGTCACGGAAGTGGTAAACGCCAACTTCCTCCTCCGCCCAACCCATGTGCTTAAAGCATTCCATCACGATAAAACTTTCCAGCAGGTTGCCAAAAATCGCTGAAGTCGCCAGTTGCCGCGCTGTCTTGATGCCGAGCAAATGGCAAGCCAGCCCAGTATCGACCATGTGCAATTTCGGCATTCCCACGGTTTCGCGTTTGGCACTGTTTTTCACAAACGGCGAAATGCGCTTGATGATAAACATCCATTCCAACGCCTCGATATACGATCGGACGACTTGATCGTTTTGCGCCAAATCGTTGGCAACACTGGCATATTTCAGCAAATTGCCGCTCAAGCCCGCGAGGTAAGGGATTAAGGCTTGCAACTTGGCATGGTATTCCCCCCGTGCTGCGTACAGCGTTTCAAAATCCTTGAACAAACGCCCCTGTATGTACGACTTGAACCAAATGGATTTACCGCGTGCGCTTTTGCTTTGCACTTCCGGGTAGCCACCATCCAGCAGGATTTGCGCCAGTTGTTCACGCCCCAGTTCGGGTAATGCTTGTTGGTAGGAAAAGTCACCTGCCAGCAAATAGTCGATCAGGTTGAAACGGCTACCCCGAATCTCGGTGATGGAAAGCGGCCATAGTTCCACTCGTGCCATATGCCCCGGCAAGGCTTCTTGGGTGCGGGCTGAACTGAAAATATCCGCCGAACCCGTCAACAGGAATTTGCCTTTCTGCCCCGGCGGCAAATTGTCAGATACCCGTTTGATGGCTGGGGTGAGTTCTGGCGCATATTGGAATTCATCCAGCACCAGATTCTGCCCGGTAAATGACTGAATGAAACCGTGAGGGTCGTTGTGTGCCGCTGCCGCTACCGCTTCTTCATCCAGCGACAAGTATTGCATCCCGCGTTCGGCGGCAATTGCTTTGGCTAACGTGGTTTTGCCCGCTTGCCGTGGCCCGGTCAGGTAAAGAATCCTGAACTCTGCCAGCAATTCCATCAGGAAAGGTGTGCTATTACGTTGGTACATGCGGACTTCTCGTTGCCTTAATACGAGAAATACTAAACCTTAACACGAGTTTCGGAAACCCTTAATACGAGAAATCGATATGCTTAATACGAATTTCAGAGAAATAACAGCGGAATAGCACCCAAAATCAACAACAGCAGCACTAACAATGCGTACACAATCAGCGCCAATGGGTTACGCAAACACGCCTTAAAGCTCATG
>JBEUIR010000615.1:0-1474 GCA_040415395.1 Candidatus Thiothrix namsaraevi | reverse complement strand
GCGGTTACAGCTATTCTCCAAGCCAATGCCCCCGTGGTACTGACTGCTGATCGCGGGCGTGGTAAATCGGCTGCGCTGGGGATGGCGGCAAGCCAATTGCAAGCAGCGGGAAAGCGGGTGCTGTTAACTGCGCCATCACGGGCGACGGTGACAACTGTTTTCAAACATGCGCAAAATCCCCCTTCATTTTTTGCACCTGATGATTTGCTGCAAACCTTGCCGCAAGGCGATGTGCTGTTGGTGGATGAGGCGGCAGCGATTCCTGTGCCGCTGTTGTTGAAAATGCTGGAACATTACCCGCGTTGCGTGTTTTCCACCACTTTGCACGGGTATGAGGGTAGCGGACGTGGGTTTGCCTTACGGTTTCAAAAAGAACTGGATGTGCGTGTTCCGAGTTGGCAGGCAGTGCGTTTGCACACGCCGATTCGTTGGGCTGAAAAGGATCCATTGGAACATTTCATCAATCGGGCATTGCTATTGGATGTCGATGTCGAGTTCCCCGTAGGGGCAATTCATGAATTGCCCCTACATCAACCCCAACGAATTTACCGCCAATTAAACCGTGACGAACTCGCCCACAACGAACCCTTTCTCCGCCAACTCTTCGGCTTGCTGATCACCGCCCACTACCAAACCCGCCCCTCCGATCTGCGCCAGATGTTGGATGCACCCGACATTTCCATCCATGTCCTTGAACAGCAGGGCATGATCCTAGCAGTCGCTTTGCTGTCCCGCGAAGGCGGTTTGGATGCGGAACTGAGCGCTGCGATTCACGCCGGAACTCGCCGCCCCCACGGACACCCCGTCCCGCAAACCCTCACTTTTCACGCGAAAATCCCCGGTGCAGCCACTTTGATTTGTGAACGGGTGATGCGGATTGCAGTACATCCTGACTGGCAAAATCACGGTCTAGGTGCGCACTTGCTGAAACATCTGTTAGGATTCGCCACCCGCAGCGGGGCAGATTACGTGGGGGTGAGTTACGCCATGACCCCAGCATTGCTGCGCTTTTGGGAACGTGCCGGGTTTGTACTGGCACGGGTCGGGTTTCGCAAAGATACCGCCAGCGGTAGCCGTTCAGTGGTGCAAGTGAAAGCCTTGAGTGCGGCGGCAGCATTATTGTTCAAAGGGTTATGAGCGTGGAAAAGGTTTTAGTGAGTGGGCAGCGGTTTCTTGCCCTCGATGCGCTGCGCGGTTTGGCAGCATTGTGGGTGGTGTATTTTCATGTCTACGGTGGCTTGGGTTATCTGGCGGTGGATTTCTTTTTGGTGTTGAGCGGTTTTATCCTCGCGCACCGTTATTTGTACAGTGATAAGCCCACTAGCGCAGCGGTGTTTGTTAGTCATCGAGTGGCACGTTTGTATCCCCTGCATCTCTACACGCTGCTGGTGTTTGTGTTGGTGCATTGGTTGATGTATTGGACGATGCCGAGTTTTCCTGATGGTACCTTGTTTACCTTCGTTCAGAACCTGAC
>JBEUIR010000614.1:0-1476 GCA_040415395.1 Candidatus Thiothrix namsaraevi | reverse complement strand
GGCATCTACAATCACGAAATGGCTGGTGGAAGGCAATTCCAGCGCGGCATCATCCGCCCATTGCTGCGATACCTTGGGCAGGGGATCGCCGGGAGCAACGGTATCTAATGCCTTTTCGCCGTGTAACGCCTGCGCCCGTGCCTTCAGGTAAGCGGGGGCGAGCAAGGCTTGCACCGGTACATCCACGAAATCACTGTCCGCCAAATACCGCCCGCGATCCGCGAATGCCAAACGGGTGGCATCACCGATCAAACGCCAACTTTGTGGGTTGTCTGCCCCCAGTTTTTTCAGGTCGAAATGGCTGAGCATTCCCAATATCTGCCCGATGGCGACCGTGCCGGAGGTTGGCGGCCCCATGCCACAAACTTCATGCTGGCGATAATCCACGCATAACACGTCACGCGCTTTCACCTGATAAGCGGCTAAATCTTGCAGTGCCAGCTTGCCGGGGTTGGTGGCGGCTTTGCTGACGGTATCGACAATGGCTTGGGCAATCTCGCCTTGGTAAAAGCCTTTCGCGCCTTGTTTGGCGATGACATCCAGCGTCTTGGCGTATTCTGGGTTTTTGCGCACAAATCCGGCGGGCAAGGGTTTGCCGTCGGGGGTGAAAAAATACTGCTGGGTGGCGGGGAAGTTGCGCAAACTGTCGGCACTATCAGCGATTTGTTCCGCCATGTGTGCTGTCACCACGAAGCCATCATCTGCCAACTGCCGTGCCGCTTTGAACAGGTCTTGCCAAGGCAGTTTGCCGTAATTGGCGTGGGCGTGTGCCAGCAACGCTACCGTGCCGGGTGTGCCGACGGAACGCCCACCGACGACCGCATCCATAAATGGCAAGGGTTCGCCGAGTTCATCCAGAAACAGGTCGGGGGTCACGGCTTGCGGAGCGGTTTCGCGCCCGTCCAGTGCCACTAATTGCTGCTTGTCGGCATCCCATAACACCATGAGTGCGCCACCGCCCAAACCGGAGGCTTGTGGTTCGACCAAACCCAGCACCAGTTGCACCGCGATTGCTGCATCCACCGCCGAACCGCCTGTTTTCAGGATGGCGTAACCGGCTTGAGTCGCGTCGGGGTGCGCGGTTGATACCATGAACTGCTTGGCGTTCACCAGTGTTTGTGGTTTGAGCGTGCTGGTGGTTTGTGGGGCAACGGTATCCGAGGTTTGCCGCGCTGCCAGTGAGGCGGGGAGGCACAGGGGGGCTACGCATACCCAACAGGCAAGTGCTGACCACGACGGGATGATTTGCATGATAACTCCTTGGTTTAACGTGACACTGACAAGGCGAAAGCCCGCCCGCAATCTTACCAGTTTTAACAACTTTACATTGACAACGTAACTAAAACATCTGAGTGTGACTCATCCACGCCATTTGGAATGAAGCACTATGCAAAACCTACCTTTCAGTAACGCCAACGTGCCATTGGCAGACTTACCCGATGTTGAACAGTTCGACTGGCAGGCACTCTCGCCGCG
>JBEUIR010000613.1:0-1476 GCA_040415395.1 Candidatus Thiothrix namsaraevi | reverse complement strand
CATCGCACAGGAAGCAGATTAGCGCGACCCAGAAAATGTGGTGGCGGGCTAAGCCTTGTTTCAGCACGAAGGCGTTTTGTGCGCCGATGGCGACGATTAGACCGCTGGCGATCAGTGCGCCTTTTAAAACGGTTTCCAGCATGAGGACATCCAAAACGTGTAGAATAGCTTATCTTAAGCAATAACCCACTGATATATTTTACTTAATGAGTACTAAAGAACCGGACATGAAAGCGGACAAGCGTGCGGAAGACCGAGGCGAATCCATTACTATGATAGAGCCGCTGCTGATTTCTGCAACCTCCCGTTTTCGCCCTGAATTAGCTGATTTGGCTTTGGAACTCACCGCCAAATCCACCGCGCTACGTAAAAGCCTGCCGGAAGGTATTGTGCGGGCATTGTCTGATCTGGTGCGTTCCATGAATTGCTATTACAGCAACCTGATTGAAGGGCATGACACCCACCCGATTGATATTGAACGCGCCCTCAACGAAGACTACAGCGCAGACCCCCAAAAGCGTGATTTGCAACGGGAAGCCAAAGCCCATATCGCGGTTCAGCAATGGATTGACCATGATGGGCTAAATAGTCGAGCTACCTCTGTTGAAGGTATTCTGGAAACACACCGCCGCTTCTGTGAACTGCTTCCTGACGAATTGCTGTGGGTGGAAAACCTAGATTCCGGCACACGGGAACCGCTCATACCCGGCGAATTGCGCCAGCGTGATGTGATCGTCGGGCGACATATCGCCATCAGCCCCGGCGCACTGCCGCGCTTCATGGAACGCTTTCAGAATGCTTACCGCAACACCGGAAAAGTCGACGCGATTGTTGCAGCCGCCTGTGCCCATCACCGACTGTTGTGGATGCACCCGTTTCTGGATGGTAATGGTCGGGTTGCACGCTTAATGTCCTATGCCATGCTGCGTAGCGCACTGGATACCGGCGGCGTTTGGTCGGTGGCGCGTGGTCTTGCCAGAAACGAAGCGCAATACAAGCGCCTGTTGGCACAATGCGATTTACCGCGCCGCAATGATCTGGATGGGCGTGGCAATCTGAGTGAAGAGGCGCTTGCTCAGTTTGCGGTATTCTTTCTTGAAACCTGTATTGATCAGGTCGATTTTATGGAGACGCTGGTCAACCCGCAAGGCTTGCGGGAGCGTATTCTTATCTGGACGGAGGAAGAAATCCGTGCGGGTCGTCTGCCACACAAGTCAGGCATGGTGCTAGAAGCTATTTTGTATCGTGGGGCTGTGCCGCGTGGGGAAATCGCGGGACTGCTCGGAACGGGCGACCGTAATGCACGGCGGGTGACTTCGGCGTTGCTGGAACGCGGCGTGCTGGCAGCAGAATCGACACGCGCACCGCTGCTGTTGAATTTCCCTGCGACATTGGCAGCACGGTGGATGCCGGGGTTATTCCCGGAAAGGTAGCTTCATTTGCAATAGGATTTTTCTTATTTCAGAAACTCACCTA
>JBEUIR010000612.1:0-1476 GCA_040415395.1 Candidatus Thiothrix namsaraevi | reverse complement strand
CATACGGTGCTGTGTTTATATGAGGCTATGGAGCAGTATGAGAAAGCAGTACCGCTATATGAACGTGCTTTAGGCATTAAAGAAAAAACTCTCGGCAAGGATCATTCAGATGTTGCTACCAGTCTCAACAACCTCGCTGCGTTGTATTCTTCACAGGGGCAGTACAGTGAGGCAGTACCGTTATTCGAGCGAGCCTTACATATTGTTGAGAACCGTTTAGGCAAAGATCACCCCGATACTAAATCCGTGCGGGCAAACCATGAAGCGTTGTTGGAAAAAATGAAGCAGGCGCAGCGTTAACCACGCGGGTAGAGATTCAAATCACCTTTACCACTTCCACCCCCATCGCTCACCAGCAATCACGCCGACAGCTTCGGCAAGCGTGCAATCTCCGGCAACTGCAAATAGCCTTGCACTCAAACGGCGTTTTGCGTTGCAAGGTCACAAATCCCACATACTTCTGTTAGTGAATATTGTATGCGTATACGCTATCATAACAACATGATAGTCACACTCGATACCAACGTACTACTGGCGGCATTAATCAGCGCGAACGGTGCGTCACATTTCATTTTGAATCTGATTTTGGGAGAAAAAGTCAGGCTTGCACTGTCTACGTCAGTGGTGTTGGAATACGACGATGTTCTCAAACGCCCCGACATCCAAGCATTGCACCGACTGAGTATTGCAGACGTTGATGACATCGTGGACACCTTGCTGTTATTGGCGCGAAAACATGCCATTTACTATCGGCTACGTCCCAATCTGGTGGATGAAGGCGACAACCTGATATTTGAATGCGCGTTTACCAGTAATAGCGATTACTTGATCACATCCAATATCAGAGATTTTACGCACGCAAAATGGCGCGGGGCAGCCTTCGAGGTTGTCACCCCCAGTGATTTTTGCAAACGATGGAGAAGCACCCATGAGTGAATCCTGCTTAATCAAAACACAAGTTATCACCTTGCGCGTACCCAGTGAGCTAAAAAGTCGCTTGGAACAACAGGCGAAAGTTCAAGGGGTTTCGCTGAATAATCTGGCTAACTACTTGCTGACAACGCAACTCAGCCAACTTGAAACTTTTGCGGGTATTGAACAACGGTTGCGTACTAAAAACCTCGGCGACTTGAAACAGAAAATCGCGTCATTGTTGGATAAAGTGCCACACAATCCTAACGTGCCAGAGTGGGATCGGTTGTGATGGTAAGAGTTTAAAAACTCACCGTCACCCGCGCTCCGCCTTCTGCGCGGTTTTCCAGCCGCAACGCCCCGCCATGCAGCCGCGCCACCATATTCACAATCGCCAGCCCCAAACCCGTACCGCCTTGCGTCGGCGATAGCGCGAAATCGGTTTCCCGCCGCGCCAGCAATTCGGCAGAAAAGCCCTTACCCTGATCTTCAACCGTGACTTGCGCCCCCGCAACGGTAACATGGATGTGCGACTGCGCGGCAACACCATACTTGCGGGCATTT
>JBEUIR010000611.1:0-1477 GCA_040415395.1 Candidatus Thiothrix namsaraevi | reverse complement strand
GGAGCCACCAAAATAGCACCTAATAACACACTATTATCACTACCTGGGCCACTCGAAATAACCGTATTACTATTATTCGCATCCCCCGCCCACATGAACACCAAAGGCGAGTTAATTGGTAGTTTTTCCAGCTTTGTGACCCCGCAAAGTGATAAACTGGTGAAGTTAATTGAAGCGAATTTGCCATAATGCTTTATGAAGACAAAATAAAAATTGGGATCAGCGCCTGCCTACTAGGTCAGAAAGTACGTTTTGATGGCGGACACAAACACGACGGTTATATTACCGGCACACTGGGTTTGTACTTTGATTTTGTGCCACTCTGCCCGGAAGTGGGGGCGGGGTTAGGTGTGCCGCGCCCAACCCTGCATTTGGTGCGTAACGACGGTTCATTACGTGCGGTGAATACCAAAGATGCCACTATTGACCATACCGAGGCGTTGGCGCGTTATACCGACACTGCCGTGCCGCAATTGCTGGGGATTCATGGGTATATCCTGAAAAAAAACTCCCCCAGTTGTGGTATGGAGCGGGTCAAAGTGTATTCGCTGGCAAAACCCAATACGCCACCGGAACGTGATGGTGTAGGTATTTTTGCGCAAGCCTTACGTGCAACCTTTCCCTTATTGCCGATTGAGGAAGAAGGGCGCTTGTGTGACCCGGTACTGCGGGAAAATTTCATCGGGCGGATTTTTGTGTATTACCGTTGGCAGCAGTTATTAGCGGCGGGGTTAACACCGAGTGCTTTGGTTGATTTCCATTCCGATCATAAATACGTGCTCCTTGCACACGATCAGGATATTGCCCGTGAGTTGGGGCAAATGGTCGCCCACGTCGGGCGGGCGGAGAATTTACCTGCACTGGCGGATGCTTATTTTCGTTTACTCATGACAGCACTAGAAAAACGGGTGACACGCGGGCAGCACGCCAATGTGTTGATGCATTTGATGGGCTATCTGAAAGGCTGTATTGATGCGGCAGACCGGCAGGAAATGCTGGAAACCATTCACCAATACCGGAATGGCTATGTACCCTTAGTTGTACCGATCACCTTGTTGAAACACCATTTTCGGCGACATCCGCAACCGTATATTGAACGTCAGCATTACCTGAACCCGCACCCTAAAGAGTTAATGCTTAGGAATCTATTGTAAGGGGTTGGGGAAAAGAAAAAGCCCCTGAGCGGGAGCTTTTTCTGATTGGTCAGGTAATGATGTTATTTACTACTGGCAAGCATGTAATCAACGGCTGCTTTCACGTCTGCATCAGACAGGGAAGGGTTGCCACCTTTGGCAGGCATTCCACCTTTACCTTTCAGGGCTACTTCATACATTTTGCCTGCTGCAATGCGTGGAGCCCATGCAGCTTTGTCGCCGAGCTTGGGTGGTGTGGTTTCCCGTCTGGATAAATTTATTATCGGAGCCATTCTGGGAACAGAGGCGGTCACGTATTACCAGATTCCACATACGATTGCGCA
>JBEUIR010000610.1:0-1478 GCA_040415395.1 Candidatus Thiothrix namsaraevi | reverse complement strand
GCGAGGTTTGCCGCGCAATCTGATCAACCGCTACCCGATGAACCTAAAATATGGTTTGAATCTGTAAAATCCATGGCGCAAGTATTGAGCGATGAAAACCAAGCATTGCTGGATTTAATCATACGCCATCAACCCCAGTCCCTAAGCGAACTTGAACAACTTTCACACCGCAAAAAACCCAACCTATCACGCACATTGAAAACCCTAGAACGTTACGGCGTGGTCGAGTTGCACAAGCAAGCCGGAAAACTTGCCCCAACCGTCAAGGCAACCGATTTTCGTGTCCAGTTTGGTTTGCATCACGGCAACGCTGCCTAAGACAGCGGCTCCGTACCAATCAATTACTCAAAGTAGCAGCCAACCGCTAATACCAACCGCTCAGCAGGGCAAGGCTGGAATGCTTATGTTCTGCTGCTAAACTCAAGCGATGCAAACCAAAGACATCACCAGCAAGCAACTCCTCAAACGCATGGCAGCCGATCTCGCCAACCTGCTGCTCAAGCTCGACAGACACCCCGGATGCACTGGTCATGGCAATCCTCTGCGATTTCAAACAACGCCCCGTACAAGACGTGGTAAACTACATTGCCGGTCGCCTAAAATTCCTGTTAAATGAAGACGAACGCGGTTTCGGGGAATACTTTGCCATGCTCGAACGGCTGGCAGAAAACCGTAATCTCCTCCCCAATATCAAAGAGGCAAAAGACATGCTGACACAAGTAGACGTTACCAAATTCGCCTCCTACCAATGGGGGCGCGAAGACGGTCTGAAAGAAGGCATCGAAAAGGGCATTGAAAAGGGCAAGGAACAAGGCGTTCTCATGGAACGTGTACGCCTAGCCCGCCAACTCATCGGCTTGCTGGATGACAAAACCATCGCCGAAAAAACCGGCTTGCCCGAAGAAGAAGTCAGTAAACTCAAGCTACACTGATCGTATGTCCCCATACACTCTGTAGAGCGAATTCCCTATGTTGCAAAAACTCCCCGTCGGCATCCAAACCTTTGAAGAAATCATCGGCAAGGACTATTTGTACATCGACAAAACCGAAGCCATCCACCGCCTGATTGCCAGCGGCAAATACTACTTCCTCTCGCGCCCGCGCCGCTTCGGAAAATCGCTCACGCTATCAACCCTCAACGCCATTTTCAGCGGAAAACGCGACCTGTTCAAAGGCTTATGGATTGAAAACCAACGGGACTGGAGCAACATCCACCCCGTTATCCACCTCTCCATGAACAAATTGAACTACCAAGGGAGGGGCTTGGAAGAAGTGTTACGCCAAGCCTTACTGGACATAGCCACAGAACACGGCATATCCTTTCCCCCTGACATTATGCTCAAAGATGTATTTGCCAAGCTTTTGAAAGCATTGGCAGAAAAATCGGGCAATGTTGTTCTGCTCATTGACGAATACGACAAACCGTTGATTGCACTGCATGGCAATGAAATTTTTGCGGCGGCGCAAGCCAAAGGCGT
>JBEUIR010000609.1:0-1488 GCA_040415395.1 Candidatus Thiothrix namsaraevi | reverse complement strand
CCACACACGCGAACGCATCCCGCTGTTAAAAGCGCGGCAGATTGCGGGGGAAGAGGACGAGGCACGCGGGCAGAAAATCATCGACTATTTGGCGGGCAAACGGGTCGAAGGTGGCAATGGCAGTTTGCGCTTGATCACTACCGTTGGTGAGAAAAAGGACGATGAGGCGGGTACGTGGGATGTCACTACGGGGGCTTACCGTGAACCCAAATACGAAGGCAAATACGTTGACCTGATTCACGAAACCCTGATTCGCGCCCGCCCGGTAGACAAAACGGACAAGGGCGGCAAGCTGGTTGGCTATTGGGAAACTCTTTACAACTACATCGACAAAAACCGTGACCGGCTATTTTACCGCGACCAATTGAAGGAACAGGCGGCGACATGGCAGGCCAGCGGCTGGTTTGGGCGCTGGTGGCATCTGGCGGGCTGGTCTGACCTCAAACACTACCGCAAGGTGCGCCCCGGCGAGGCGACGCTGGAAGGGCGTTTCCTGCGTCAAAGTGAGCGCATGGCGTGGGTGCAGGGTGGGGTAATAGCGTTGCTGCTGGGGTTCGTCGGCGAATCCTACTTGTGGACGCTCAACAACGCGCTGCCACCCGGTTATATGCTCACCCAACAGCAATTCCGGCTGGCAAGTTGGGGCGTGTTGCCTGAACCCTTGCCGGAAATGGTAGATATTCCGTTGCAGCAGGACGAAATAGAGGTTGGTGAGTACGATAAAGCGTTTGGTGAAGACATCAATCGGCAATTGCAGGAGCAGGGTTTGATGGCCTCCTACAATATCGGCTACCCACCGACTACTGCCCAGCTTGGTGGGGCGTATGCACTTGGTAAATACGAAGTGACTTACGAACAGTACGATTATTACGTGTGGTCACAACAAGGGGCGGAAAAACCGCCGGAATACCCCGGTAATGCACCGAATGAAAACGGGCGTGGGCAACGGGCAGTGGTGAATGTGTCATGGGATGATGCCCAAGGCTATCTGCAATGGCTCAGTACCAAAACGGGTGATGCTTACCGCTTGCCGACCGAAGTGGAATGGGAGTATGCCGCCCGTGGCGGAACCACGACGGGCTATTGGTGGGGTGATGAAGTTGGGCAGAACAATGCCAACTGCCTGAAATGCGGTAGCCAATGGGACAATAAATTTGTCGCACCCGTTGGCAGTTTCAAACCCAATCCTTTCGGTCTGTATGACACTGCTGGCAATGTGTGGGAATGGACGTGTTCGGAATGGAAAACGGACTTTGATGGCAGTGAAGGCGAATGTACGAAGCCTGATGCGGCTTCTAATCGTCGTGTGTCGCGGGGCGGTTCGTGGAACTTCTATACGGTGTTTTCGCGCCCGTCCGCCCGCTACTGGGACAACACAGACAACCGTAACAATATTGTCGGTTTGCGTGTTTTGCTTGCATCCAGGACTCCTTAACCCTTTATCCTTTACCGTCGGTGGTACGCTGGTTCGGGGGCTGCGGTGCTTGC
>JBEUIR010000608.1:0-1494 GCA_040415395.1 Candidatus Thiothrix namsaraevi | reverse complement strand
TGCCGGTGGTGATTTTCCCCGGCAATGTGGGGGGGGATGAGGCGTTGGCGGAGGTGTATGGCTTGCTACAGTTGCCTTAGAAGAACCTCACCCCCAACCCCTCTCCTTGACAGGAGAGGGGCTAATAAACAATGCAACTCTTGCTCCCCCTCGCCTGTTAAGGAGAGGGGGTTGGGGGGTGAGGTTCTTATTACCTTACATTTGCCCTGTTATTATTCCATAGTATGATTCCGGTTTTAGCCAACGACAGAGAACTTTGACGCATGACTGTAAAATCTTTCCACCCGCCCGTCCGTACCCTCATGGGGCCTGGTCCTTCCGACGTTAGCCCGCGTGTATTGGGCGCAATGGCTCGCCCGACGCTGGGGCATCTTGACCCGGTATTCGTTGGCATGATGGATGAAGTGAAAGCGATGTTGCAATACGCTTTCCAAACCAAAAACGAGTTGACAATGGCGGTGTCTGCCCCCGGTTCAGCGGGCATGGAAACGTGCTTTGTGAATCTGGTCGAGCCGGGTGATAAGGTTATCGTTTGCCAAAACGGTGTATTCGGCGGGCGTATGAAGGAAAACGTCGAACGTTGCGGTGCAACTGCCATCATGGTGATGGATGACTGGGGCAAGCCGGTTGACCCCAACAAAGTGGAAGCGGCGTTGAAAGCCAATCCTGATGCGAAAGTGGTGGCGTTTGTTCACGCGGAAACTTCCACGGGTGCGCAATCGGACGCACAAACATTGGTGAAACTGGCACACGATTACGGTTGCTTGACCATCGTGGATGCGGTGACTTCATTGGCAGGTACACCGCTGAAAGTGGACGAGTGGGAAATCGACGCGATTTATTCCGGTACGCAAAAATGCTTGTCGTGCGTCCCCGGCATTTCCCCTGTCAGCTTCGGTGAACGTGCCATTGAGCGCATCAAAAACCGCAAAACCCCTGTGCAAAGCTGGTTCATGGACATGAACTTGGTCATGGCTTACTGGGGTGGCGCAGGCAAACGCGCTTACCACCACACCGCAGCGGTTAACACGCTGTACGCACTGCACGAATCGCTGGTGATGTTGCAAGAAGAAGGCTTGGAAAATTCATGGGCGCGTCATGCACGTAACCATCAAGCCCTGAAAGCCGGTATTGAAGCAATGGGCTTGCGTTTCGTGGTGGATGAAGCTTACCGCTTGCCACAACTGAACTCCGTCACATTGCCCGAAGGTGTGGATGAAGCGGCAGTACGTAGCGCGTTGCTCAACGATTACAGTCTGGAAATCGGCGCAGGCTTGGGCGCATTGGCAGGCAAAATCTGGCGCATTGGCTTGATGGGCTTTGCCAGCAATGAGAAAAACGTGCTGAATTGCTTGGGCGCGTTGGATGCGGTGTTGTCGGGGATGAATGCGCAGATTAATAGCGGTGTCGCGGTTCGGGCGGCGAAACAGGCTTTCGCGCAGTAATCGTAGTAACCGACCACAAAGGTAGAGGCGCAAAATCTTGCGTCTCTAC
>JBEUIR010000607.1:0-1497 GCA_040415395.1 Candidatus Thiothrix namsaraevi | reverse complement strand
GGCAAAGTAGTCACGGATAATCTGCTGTGTGCCGTCTGTTGAGCCGGTATCGCTGATAACCCAATAGTCGAGCATATCTTTGACGCTATCCAGGCAGCGTGTAATGACTTTGCTTTCATTTTTGACGATCATATTTAAGCAAACGCTGGGTTTGTTATTCATTGTGGTTTTACTCCGCTACGGTTTGAAACGTTAAATACTGATAATGCCGGGTTGTTCTTGCCCTTTGAGAGCGACTAAATTGGCGTAAATGTGAGGGCGGTCGTTTTGTTCGTGCCAATCCGAGGCGTAGGCTTGCCAGATCCGTGATTCTTGAAAACGGCATTGCAGACCCTGAATGTATTTGGCGTGATTTTGATCGGTGAAATGTAGAAAGCTGTGGTTATTCCATACCATTTGCACTGGGTCGCGGGTAATTTCTGAAGCAGGAACGCCACAAAACAGCCAGCCACCGGGAACCAGTACGCGGTAAATTTCGTTCATGATACCGACGACGCATAAGTCTTCGCCATCTGTGCCATGAGCACAGTCATGCCCGTGGCAGGCGCGTACCTGCTGGAATACATCATAAGCCCGAATACAACCCACTGAATTATCCTGTAAAGGAATGCCGTGTTTGAAATCATGCGATGAGGGCAGGGTGGTGAAACCCGGAATCGCGGCAGTTTGGTTTAAATCCACCATCGGGTAAGCGTTGCGTCTGCACCATTCCATCACCAGTTGGTAGATATATTTATTCGCCACTTCATGCTGCAAGGTTTGAATGTCGGCATTCATTTGCAAGTAAGAATTTTGATCATTGGCTTGTAGGCGATACAGGTATAAGCATTGGGGAATGTGCGCGAATTCCACTCCCGCTAAATAGGTGCGGCACAGTAAGTCATGGTCATCAACGACATGTAGCTTGGGGTCGTGCCCGCCTGTTTTTAGATAAGCTTCACGCGACCACACCCGCACGTGATTGGGTGCGTAATAAATTTGGTGCAAGCTGCTGGGATTAGTGGCAAAGGCTCGCATCGCCGTGTATTCACGATCTGCTACTTGCACCGGATAATGTTGCCAGCCGTAAGCATTGCCAAAAACTTGGCAAGTGTCATTAGGATAAAAATTGCTGAAATCAGAGTAAATAAAACCTGCGCCGGTATTGATTGCAGTGGCGTGAATGACTGCCAAGGCATCAGGTGTCAGCAGATCATCGTGATCAAGTTCCACGAGATAATCACCTGCACATTGACTGCACGCAAATTGTTTTAGTGCGCCAATGCCTTTTTTGTTCAGTCCTTTGGGTGCTGGAATGATCCGCACTTGTGGATGAATACGAATAGCATTGGGAATAATGATTTTTTTGCCGTTCGGGATGAGAACCCACTCCCAGTCGGTAAAGGTTTGTTTTATAAGGGATTCAAAAACGTCTAGGAGGTAATCCGCTTTGTGGGTAGGTGTAAAGATACTAAAGCGCATACACGTTTACCTTTGATTATTTTATTTATTTTTACG
>JBEUIR010000606.1:0-1500 GCA_040415395.1 Candidatus Thiothrix namsaraevi | reverse complement strand
CCAACACCACCACACCCAAACCAACATACGCCCGCGTAATACCGACTGCCGTTTCCGCCTGCTTGTAGCCAGTAAACATCTTCCCTACATCACATTCCCGACATTCCCCCCCAAACCCCTTTGTCGCACACCCAACAACAAAACCCCAACCAACTGTAAATAAAAGAAAAATTACCAGAAACAGCCACTTGGCACGCAAATTGAACTACCCATGTAAACACCCTCACGAAACCCCTACGTCACGGAGAATACGCATGGAACTGACTGTTTTAGGGCAAAGCCAAACCATCGCCCCCGCTGCCGGGGGCTGCGCCTCCAGCGGTTGCGGGAGCAACGACGACCAACTGAACCACCTGCCGGAACACATCCGCGCCAAGGTGCATAACCACCCGTGCTACTCCGAAGAGGCACACCACCATTACGCCCGGATGCACGTTGCGGTTGCCCCGGCCTGCAACATCCAGTGCCACTATTGCAACCGCAAATACGACTGTTCCAACGAATCGCGCCCCGGCGTGGTTTCCGAACTGCTCACCCCCGATCAGGCGGTGAAAAAGGTCATGACCGTGGCGGCGAACATCCCGCAAATGACCGTGCTGGGCATCGCAGGCCCCGGCGACCCGCTCGCCAACCCGGAACGCACCTTCGACACCTTCCGCCAACTGACCGAAAAAGCACCGGACATCAAACTGTGCGTCTCCACCAACGGTCTGGCACTGCCAGAACTGGTCGACGAACTCTGCAAGCACAATATCGACCACGTAACCATGACCATCAACTGCGTTGACCCCGACATCGGCGCACAGATTTACCCGTGGATTTTCTGGAAAAACCGCCGCGTCTACGGGCGCAAAGGTGCAGAAATCCTCATCAAGCAGCAGCAAAAAGGGCTGCAAATGCTGGTCGATCGCGGCATTTTGGTGAAGGTCAACTCGGTGATGATCCCCGGTGTCAACGACAAGCATCTGGAAGAAGTCAGCAAGGCCGTCAAAGCCAAAGGCGCATTCCTGCACAACGTCATGCCACTGATTGCCGAAGCCGAACACGGCACGTTCTACGGCGTGATGGGGCAACGCGGCCCGACCCACGACGAATTGCAGGAACTGCAAGATGCCTGTTCCGGCGACATGAACATGATGCGCCACTGCCGCCAATGCCGCGCCGATGCGGTCGGGATGCTGGGCGAAGACCGTGGTGACGAATTCACGATGGACAAAATCGAAGCCGTGGATGTCGACTACGCCGCCGCGATGGTCAAACGCGCCGAAGTCCACGCCGCCATCGAAGCCACCCTCGCCGCCAAAGCAAAGGCCAAGGTAGAGACGCAAAATCTTGCGTCTCTACAGACTGCGTTCGTTTCGCTGTCTTCCCTGACGCTGCCGAAAAAGGAATCCCGCCCGGTACTGATGGCGATTGCCACCTCTGGCGGCGGCATTATCAACCAGCACTTCGGTCATGCGCGTGAATTCCTGATTTACGAAGCCAATGCCCACGACGTGC
>JBEUIR010000605.1:0-1501 GCA_040415395.1 Candidatus Thiothrix namsaraevi | reverse complement strand
AAGTTAACGCCCAATTTGGCCTGATTGCGCAAGCACTTGCCTCCCCGCAACGCTTGGAAATTCTCGACTACCTCGCGCAAACCCAGCGCAGCGTGGAGGAACTCAGCCAGCTTGCTAATTTAACCGTAGCCAATACCTCTCGGCATTTGCAAATCCTCAAGCAAGCCGCGCTGGTGAATGTACGCACGGACGGCAAACGCCGTTGCTACCGCCTCGCCGGGGATGATGTGGTGCAACTGATTGCCAGCTTGCGGCGCACGGCGGAATTGCATTTGGCAGAGGTGGAACGGCTTGCCCACACCTACCTGACCGACAAACAGGCGATGGAAGCCATTAGCGCGGAAGAATTGCTGACCCGCATTCAACGCGATGAAGTCACCGTGCTGGATGTGCGTCCACAAGCTGAATACGCCGCCGGACACATCCCCGGCGCGATTCACCTGCTGCCGGAAGAAGTCGCCGAACGCCTGCACGAACTCGACGACAGCAAAACCATCGTCGCGTATTGCCGTGGGCCGTATTGCGTGTATTCCTACCAGATGGTGCAAGCCTTGCGTGGGCATGGCATTAACGCAGTGCGCCTTGTCGATGGCTTGCCCGAATGGAAAGCCGCTGGATTACCTGTTCAAACTGTTTAGGAGGATTACCCATGTTTTTCTTGCAACGTGCCGCACCATCCAACCCTTCCTCGCTTGCTTATTTGTTTGGCTGTGGTGGCAAAGGTCACGCTATCGCGGTCGATGTTCATGCCGAAGACGTGGAGTGGTTTTTGCAGCAAGCCGCGCAACAGGCGGTGAAAATTGATTACGTGATCGACACGCACATCCACGCCGACCACGTATCCGGCGGGCGTGAATTGGCGCAACGTTGCGGCGGGGCGTATTGCTTGCACGAAAGTTCTACGCCGCAGTTTGCATTTACCGCGCTCAAGGATGGGCAGGTGTTGACTATCGGCAATGTCACGGCGCAAGTGCTGCATACGCCGGGGCATACGGCGGATAGCATTTGCTTGCTGGTATCTGACGTGCGGCGTAGTGCTGAACCGTGGTTTTTGTTGAGTGGGCATACGCTGTTTGTGGGCAGTGCGGGACGACCAGATTTGCGCGGTGAAGAAGAACGCATGGGCGGCTTGCTGCACGATTCGCTGTTTAACAAGCTGCTGACCTTGCCGGATCACGTTGAAATTTTCCCCGGTGCGCAAGCGGGTAGTGTGTGTGGCGCGGGGATTTCGGGCAAACCGTCGTCCACGATTGCGTTTGAAAAGCGGTTTAATACGGCATTGATCGCCGATAAAGGTGAGTTTGTCGCCACAATTTTGGCGAACTTACCGCCACAGCCAGAAGGCATGGCGGAGATTATTCGACAGAATGTGAGTTAGAAACGAAGTAACACCATTATGGAGCAATCTGCCGAGCTGCCCGCAAACCCGATAGGTATGCCCCATGCACACTGCTGAAATGCTTGCGCTCGGTGGCTTCCCCAGCAAACAACACCGTCTTGC
>JBEUIR010000604.1:0-1506 GCA_040415395.1 Candidatus Thiothrix namsaraevi | reverse complement strand
TGTTTTTGGTATTGGCTTTTGCCCTTTTGTTGCCGCCGTTGTTTCAGGACAATTTTTTTCGGGTCAACCCCCAATGCATCAGGCAAGGTTAGCAATGCTTGCTGCAAACGTTGTTCCGCTGCTTTTTCATCAATGGTTTTCGGTGGCGCGTATTCCTGCACATGCAACCAGTCCGCGTAACGGTCGACGGCAATCGCGTATTCGGGAATATCCATATCATAAACACGGTAGGCATCGGTATGCCCTTGTTTAATGAAACTTTTCAGTTTACGTAGATTTTTGTTCAGCCGGTTCGCCAAATCATCGGCAATCCAAGCCGTTGGGCGTTCTTTTTGCACCAACTTATCAAAGGTATAGAGCTTGGACTCGGTTTCACTGTTGAGGAAACGGTATTCTTTGCTGTAAAACAGGTTGGTTAACGCAAGCGGCGCTTCGTTTTCAACGAACAATGCGCCCCGGTAAGTATCCGGCAGGCTCGCCATCCACTGCCCCAAGGCATCGTAAACCGGGCGTAGCGCGACAACATTGGTGTCTTCAGAAAATGGCGGGCTACTGATCACCAAACCTGCCGCAGCCAATGTGGGTGCTGGCATTGCTTTCAAGTCGCATTGCGTCCAACGCGCTGCCGGTAAGTCGATAGAACGCCAATCCGCCCGTGCCGCCATCACAGCAGCGGGATTACTGTCATTCCCCCAAAACTCAAAACGCTCAGCATTCGCCAAACCAGCGTTACGGCGTTGCTCCGCTTCGGCATAGAGTTCACCCCACACGGTCGGCTCATGTCCCAACCAACGTTCCGCAACCGTGTGTTCACGCAATAAACCGGGCGCAATATCCAGTGCCATCAATGCGCCTTCGATCAGAAACGTGCCAGCACCACACAGCGGATCAAGCAAGGCAACGGTCGCGGCATCGCTGGCGATCATATCCAACCAACCTGCTCGCATTAATACTGCCGCCGCTAGGTTTTCACGCATCGGTGCATGGGTATCCACATCGCGGTAGCCACGCTGGTGCAAACTGTGCTGATTGAGTTCGATACCAATACTGGCATTGCCTTTGTGCAAATTCACCAGGACAACCAGATCAGGGGAATTACTGACGCTGGGGCGTACTCCGTGCTGACTGCGGAATTGATCACCAATTTGATCCTTAACCCATTGCGCCCCAAATTGGGTGTTGCGAATATCATCATTCAGACCAAAGAAGCGTACTTTCAGCGTACCTTCCGGGCGCAGGTGTTGTTGCCAGTCAATGCTACCCAGCAGCGTTTGTAATTCAGCTTGATCCTTGCCGAAACCGTGCACCAGTTGCAACGTAGCGCGCGAAGCCAGCCGACTCCACAACATTGCACGGTAGCCGAACCGCAAATCCCCCGTGGCTTGCACACCGGCATGACCGATTTTGACCGATTCTGCCCCATAACGGGTGAGTTCATCTGCCAGCAATGGCTCGATAAATTGAGGACAGGCAAAAAACCATTGCAAAGGGGCTAAAGCGTCTGCT
>JBEUIR010000603.1:0-1515 GCA_040415395.1 Candidatus Thiothrix namsaraevi | reverse complement strand
GCGGGACATTAAGCGGGGCAATAGCGTTGTGTGTGGGTGGCGTAGGGCGTAGTGGAGGCGAGAACGTAGGCGGTGAGCGTAGGACGGGGCGGAAGCGGCGCAAGACTGGAGCAATACGATGTTTGCCGAAGTGGTCTTAATCCACGCTCAAACCCGCGTCACGCTTGGCTTGTCGCCCTACTTCGCGCACCTTTTCCACCAATTCCGGCGGTACACACACAGTCACACATTCCCAACCTTCGGGGGTTCCCTGCCCTGCTTTGTGTGCCGCTTTGATGCGTTTAACGGCTTCTCGCAATTGTTGCGGGGTCATATCCAAGAGCTTGGCAGCGTCAACGGCTTTCATCCCGTCCACTAACACCATTCTTGCCCCGTCTTTGACGTGTTGGGTCATGCGGGTGGTGGCTGCGGCTTCCATAAATTCGGCTAGGTTCATTGTTATTTCCTCAATAGAAGAAAATAGAATAAAACAATAGTTATTGCATCGCAAGTAGGCGGAATGTTGCTACTTGCCCCCGCGCAGCGACCGCACCGGAGGCGGCGCACCACCCACACTAGAAACCACGACCCCACCCCGCCGACATTGTGGAAGGCAGTGCCAGACTGGAGCAATGCGGTGTGTCCGGGTTGGGTAAATGCTAGTGAGTACAAGGACGCGGCTTATCGCCGCATCCGTTGCCGATGCTAGTGGTTTGCTTACTGGCTAATATCCCTTTCACGACAACTTAGTGATGTAAAATCACCCGTTGGTAATTTTACATCCAGACCACTCAGTTCTTGTTCAAGATTGACGTGTTCTTCAACGCTGCACCCGTTTTTACTGGCAAACGCCGCTAGGTTTTCCACGCTGGCGGCTGCCTCAACAATTACCCCAGCGCCGGGACTAACACAACAGCCGATATATTCACTCATGTATTCTTCTTCAATGACAACCAGCTTATGCCCCATGAAACTGGCGGGCTGCTTCAGAATGTAAAAGTCCGTATAGTCAGACCGTCCGGCGGGTTTCTTGTCAAGAAGCCCTGCCTTCATATAAGCCTGAATAGCTTTCCCTGAATCTGCCATTCGCTCATTACCGCCAGATTTCAGGCGGAGTGCATTTATCAAGCCTTCCTCGACGCCACCGTTATTTGAGCTTTTGCTTTCGGTTTGGGTATCTTTTTTAGTGCCGTCCACTGGAACCAGGAAACTGTCAAAAGCGTATCCAAAAGAGCCATCCCATTCTATTTTCACCCATTCACCGGATTTTCCGCTGATGGAATCCTGTACACCCGTCTTTTCCACGACTTTGACTTTCCCATTGACTGGGACGCTGCCTATCTTCTTGCCCGTCACTCCGGCAGAGTCACGCACTGTCAGGGCTGGCTCTGCTGTTGACATATACCAGTCTCCTGTAGAACTGCCGCTTGAACATGTCCCTCTGGAGACAGCGGCGATGTCGCCCATTCCGTGTTCTGGGTTCAGTTTCAGGCAAACTGTCGTCCCTTTTTTCTCTGATTCTGTGAGGTACTCACC
>JBEUIR010000602.1:0-1516 GCA_040415395.1 Candidatus Thiothrix namsaraevi | reverse complement strand
GCCAGCAAACCGTTGCCTAGCCAGAAATTGGTGTTTTTCATTTGCAAACTCCGTCAATTAAGGTCAAGTGATGCATTGTAAGTGAAGATTGCCCTGACATGCTCGCTTAGGGGAATGTTTTTTATATAAGTGTTTATCTGTTTTTCATTATTACCGTTTATCGGTGGCTTTGAGCCGTCACCGCTGCCCGCGACCTTGGTGTTGCTAACCTTGATCTATACCCCTCCCATGTTTAATGCAGTCAATGGGTGGGAAAAAGCATGGTACAGCGAGCAGGACATAGCATTGCAGTGATCGGTATGGGAGTGTTGATATTGTTATTAGCAGGATGTGGCGGCAGTGGTGTGGCGCAATCGCAACTCAGCGTGATTCCGCGTGTTGTTGCAGAACCCGCATTGGCTAATCGTTTGACGAGCAATCTGGATCGCTGGGTTGCCGAAACCGTGGCGGAGCCGGATGTGGTAAGTGCCACGCTATTGTTTGATGCGCCGCGTGAGCAATTCCGTTATGCAGGGGCGCAAGGTTTGGCAAATCCGCAAACCGGTGAGGCATTGACCAGTGCGTATCCGTTCCGGGTTGCCAGTATTTCCAAAATATTTACCGCCACGGTGGTGTTGCAGTTGGTGGAAGAGGGGTATTTCAGCCTGGATACGCCGTTGTCACGCTTGCTGGATAATACGCTGTTACCGCCGGGGTATACGCTGGATGATTTGCATGTTATCAACGGGGTGAAATCCGGTGGTCGTATTACGGTGCGCCAATTGCTGCAACACACGGCAGGCTTGCGGGATTACCTTGCCGATACCCCCACGGTGCAGGACAGTAACGGCTTATTTGCGCAAATGCTCAGTGAGGTCGTCAGCAATAGCGGACGTGGGTTGGCATCACGTCAGTGGGATGGGCGGGCATTATTGGCGCATTACCTGAGCACCGGCTTGGGGCGCAATGCGCTGGCTGCACCGGGGCGGCAGTTTGAATACAGCGATACCCATTACTTGCTGTTAGGTTTGGTGGTGGAACGTGCTACCGGGCAGTCGTTGACCAGCCAATACCGCGCCCGTATTTTTAACCGCTTAGGCATGGCGCATACTTGGCATGAAAGCTTTGAAACCGGGCGTGGTGCCGTCGCACACCATTTCTATACGCTTTCCGCAGGCAATTACCTTGATATTACGGCGACACCTTTAAGCATGTCGGGGGCATGGGCAAGCGGTGCTTTGGTGTCGACGGGCGATGATTTGTTGCGGTTTTTCCGTGCCTTGATGCAAGGGGAATTGTTCCGTGAACGGGCGACCTTGCAGCAGATGCGGCAAGCCAGTGCCGCCAGCCCGAACTATGGCTTGGGCTTGCAACGGGCAGTGGTGAATGGGCGTGAAGTCTGGGGTCATGCCGGGTTTTGGGGAACACTGATGTTACATGACCCGGCGAAGGATGCGTATCTGGTCATGAGCGTGAATCAAGCCAACCGCGATATGTATAAGGAAGCGGCGGGTGTGTTGACTGCCACCCAAAACGC
>JBEUIR010000601.1:0-1516 GCA_040415395.1 Candidatus Thiothrix namsaraevi | reverse complement strand
TTCGGCAATATCCTCTACTACCACTGCTGTTTGCATACACACCCTGCTCTTGCCACCGCACTGTGGAGTTATTGTAGTTATCCCTCCTGTCAATGTTAGTACACCTTACCTCAACGGGTGCAGTATTTGGACAAAGTGCAGGGATTTAGCCGAGTGATGCTTGTTTCAACAATTGATTCATGACCGTGCGCAAGCGACTCGGCGCAACCGGCTTGTGCAGCAAATACAAACCGCTCGCCGTCGCCTCCCGCAAACGCTCTTCGCTGGTATCGCCGGTAATCAACATCGCGGGAATCGCACGCTGGCAAAATTGGCGCACTGCCGTAATTGCCTCTGCGCCGGTTTTGCCTTCGCGCAAACGGTAATCCGCCATGATCAGCTCCGGTTGCAGCCCAGTCTGAGCGATTTTTTCCAACGCCTCGGATGCGGATTCAGCCGTGATCGCCAAACACCCCCAACTTTTCAATAAGTAAGCCATGCTGTGGAGGATTTCCCGTTCGTCGTCAATCACCAACACATGCACGCCCGCGACACTCACCGCACTGACAACGGGCGGCGCTTGATACAGCAAACTGGCATCGCCTTGCGGCACTTCCACCGCAAAGATTGAGCCAGTGCCGGGGTGAGATTCGCAGGTTAAGGTTAAGCCCAGCAAATCTGCCAATTTTTTGACGATAGCCAAGCCCAGTCCCAAGCCTTTGCTGCGGTCACGTTCGGGGTTATCGAGTTGATAATATTCATCAAAAATATTCGCCTGCTCCGTGGCGGGAATACCAATGCCGGTATCCTGCACCGCAATCCTGACGGTATCGTGAGCGGTCGCACGGCACGTCAGGGTAATGCTGCCTTGTTGGGTGTAACGCACCGCGTTTGCCAGCAAATTGCGCAAGATACGCCCCAACAGCAAGGGGTCAGTGAAAACGGTCAAATTCGGGCAGTCTAACAGCAGACTGAGGTCTTTTTCAGCGGCATGGGTTTTGAACTCTTCATGCAAGGGCTGCACAATTTCAAACAAGCGGGTGTGATTGAGTTGTACCTCGACAATTCCCGCATTCAAACGCGACACGTCCAGCAGGCTATTAAACAGGTTGGAAAGCGCGTCATTGGTGCGGCGCAATGCCTGCAAATGCGCCACGCCTTTGGGGTGGACGTAGGTTTCAATCGCATCCAAATACAAGCCTTGCGCGTGCAGCGGTTGGCGCAGGTCGTGGCTGGCTGCGGCGAGGAATTTGTCTTTGGCGAACACCGCTTGCTCGGCAATTTGCTGATTTTTCTCGGCAACGGCTTTTTCGGCTTCAAGATGGGTAATCAGTTCCATATTCTCGAAACGCAGGCAGATAGATTCACGGATAATGCGGCTATATGTCAGGCAAATAAGACTGCTCACCAGAATAAAAACCAAAAAGGCAAACGCCATCACGTTATAAAGCAACTCCCCGACTTGCAGCATTCGGAACATCAACAACAGCGTCATCCGTAAAACATAGGCAACAAAAGCGGGAAATCGAGGAGCACT
>JBEUIR010000600.1:0-1517 GCA_040415395.1 Candidatus Thiothrix namsaraevi | reverse complement strand
GTGACCGGCGATGGGCGGCGTTACGATTATGTGATTGCGTTGCGGGCGGTGGAGACGATTGACTTTATGACGGCGCGTTGGGCGCATTTGCCGTATGAGTTGTTGGATCTGTTGTCGCGGCGGATTATCAATGAGATACGCGGGGTTTCGCGGGTGGTTTATGATATTTCGGGGAAACCACCTGCGACGATTGAGTGGGAGTGAAGACCCTCACCCCCAGCCCCTCTCCCGCGAAGCGGGCGAGGGGAGTAAGAGGGGATGGGGTTAGTCGTAGTGGTAGCGGCAGGCGATGATGGTTAGGTATTCGTCGTCTACTGCGTAGACTATGCGGTTAGTTTCATCAATGCGGCGTGACCAAAAGCCTGCTAGGTTGTGCCGCCTTAATCCCATTTGTTCTGGCGCAATTCCACCATCGTTTTTTCCGCTTTTGCGCCGAGAAACACATACACACCCAGTGCGACCAGCAGACCTGCTGCGGAGAACATCATTTCTACCGCGCCTGCCAACATGTGCCCGTCGCCCAGCACTGACTTGAACATCAACAGCAATGCTTCAATTGACACCGCAATCAGAATCGCGGACATAAAGCGCGTAATGGTGCGGCGCGTGGAGCTATGGCGGAAAATGTCTTTGTGCATCAATACTTCCTCTTCCAGTGTGGTTTTGGCAAGGTCGAAAATCGCCAATGCCAGCGTCAGGTAAACGATAATTCCAAACGGTTTGGTGTAATGCAGCTCGTGCTCATCCGCCCCTGGTACGAATACTGACCACAATTCTTCCAGTGAAAAATAGAACAACAGCCCGACCACGCTGAACAAACCGATGGCAATCGCGGCGTAGACACTTTTAAACAGCACACTGAACCTACGCCGCTGTGAGTCGCCCATCAAAAATTCGATGGTACGTGACAAATCAATGTCCAGCACAATGTAACCGAGCAGGGTATCCGTGGCGGAACGTACCTCCACCGCTGCTGAAATGCACAAGCTGCGGCTGGCAACCGATAAATACGGTGCAGTGACAATCGTGGTGCGGCTGTCTTTGGCTTGCAGAAAATACGGGCGGTGGCTGCGGTCTTTGCCCACGCCACCGTGCTGATCAGCCAAAGTGTTACCGGGGGCGACATTGTGGCTGAGTTGCTGCCCGTTAGGGTCAAGGGTGTAGAGCAAGTCCACAAACGGGTAGCTTTCCATAAGACAATCAATGGCTTTCTGTTGGCGAGCCTCGTCTTGGAACAAGATTTCGTCATTAATGCCGCTGAGGATAGACCCCATCAGTTCGTTGATCGAGGCGGTGTGTTGGTGGTAATGCTCAATGATCTGGAGGTAGCTCATTTCGGACATGATTCAGCTCCTTGTGTTTGCTGCACTGCAAGGTTGTGCAAGATACGTACCATACGCTATATACCAGCCGAAGTGGTGAAGTTAAAATGATACAGGTATAGTTAACAACAATAAAAATCCAAAGGCACTCTCAGCGGGCAATTCGTCTGGGACAAACTCCCCGAAGCACTCTTT
>JBEUIR010000599.1:0-1521 GCA_040415395.1 Candidatus Thiothrix namsaraevi | reverse complement strand
GGTGGCAGCGGATGAAACCTTCCGCAATGAAGGCGCAAACGCCCTGCCGGAAACCTTCCACGAACTCGCCGAATTCACTCGGTTAGCCACGCCGCTCGACCCGTTCGACCCGATGGAAAAAGCCATTCAGACCTTCGCCCAGCAATGGTTGAAGGGTACGGAACATTGGCATTCGCAAGCACCCGAATTTCAGTACGATTTGTCGGCGGAAATACTGGCGATGACGCAGGTATTTTCCAGCAATGACCCCACTCAGCATTTACTGGCGTGCAAAGGTGCGCCCGAAGCAGTGGCGGATTTGTGCCATCTGCCCGCTGCTGAACGCGACATTATTCACCAGCAAGTGCTAAGCATGGCAGAACGCGGCTTGCGCGTACTGGGCGTTGCCAAAGGTCAGTGGCAAAGCAAGGAATTGCCGCCCAGCCAGCACGATTTCACTTTTACCTTTCTGGGGTTGGTGGGATTTGTTGACCCGCCACGAGCAGAAGTACCCGCCGCGATTGCCGAATGCCGTGCCGCTGGGGTGCGCATTATCATGATGACGGGCGATCACCCCGCCACGGCACTGGCGATTGCGCAACAAGTCAACCTGAGTACCCGCACGGCTGTGATGACGGGCGCGGAAGTGGCGGCACTCAGCGATGCCGAATTGCACGAGCAGTTGCAGCAAGTGGATATGTTCACCCGCTTGCAACCCGAACAAAAACTGCGCTTGGTGCAAGCCCTGCAACGCAGCGGTGAAGTGGTCGCCATGACCGGCGATGGAGTCAACGATGCGCCCGCCCTCAAAGCCGCCGACATTGGTATTGCCATGGGCGAACGCGGCACAGATGTTGCCCGCGAAGCCGCCGCTTTGGTGCTGCTGGATGACAGTTTTGCCAGCATTGTCGCCGCGATTCGGCAAGGGCGGCGCATTTACGACAATATCACCAAAGCCACCGCGTTCACCTTCGCGGTACACATGCCGATTATTGTATTGGCACTGATTCCGGCGTTGCTGCATTGGCCGATATTGTTGCTGCCGGTGCATATCGTGTTGCTGGAATTGCTGATCAACCCCGCCTGTTCGATTGTGTTCGAGGCCGAACCGGAAGCCAACGGCATTATGACGCGCCCGCCGCGCAAACTCACCGATTCGCCGTTTACGTTTAGCACGCTGCTTTATCCGATCATTCAAGGCATTGCGGTAGCGGAAGTGTTGCTATTGGGGTATTGGTTCATGGATGGGCAAGGTTTTCAGGCGGATGAAATACGCGGAGCCATGTTCATGGGCTTGGTGCTGGGTTTGTGCTTGCTCATTCTTGCCAATCGCAATGTGGCACGGACATTGCTGCATGGTTTGACGGCAAGTAATCCGTGGGTTTGGCGGATGTTTGGGGCGGTGGGATTACTGCTCGTCGTGGTGTTTACCGTCCCCGTGTTGCGTGATGTTATGGGATTTAGCGTCATGGGTATTCCACAATTGGGGGCGGGTATGGCTTTGGCGCTGGGGATTGGTGTGAGTCTGGAAGTTTTGCGCTG
>JBEUIR010000598.1:0-1524 GCA_040415395.1 Candidatus Thiothrix namsaraevi | reverse complement strand
CGGATGAGTGGGGGCACTTGCGTGACAATCCCCGACACCGGATTTTTTATCGGCGTCACATGACCAATGCACTTGGCTTTCACCAATTGCTCATTCAAGCCCACATAACCGTTCGCCTTAGGCAATACGGCGTTTGCCATAACATCAGAGGGGGCAATCCCCGCAGAAATTTTACCCGTGACCAACGCATTATCGGGCGAGGAAAAATCAAAGGCTTGTGGTAGCACTAGCGGGTATTGCTGTGACAAGGCTAATAAAGCGTCATTACCTTCCATATCACGGGAATATGGCATGGCAATATCGACCCCCACCACCGCAACTTTATAGTCTTCAAAGAGGATTTTTAACAAATCAGCATAACGTTGGCGCGGCCAAGGCCATCCCTCGCCGTGTTCTTCCTCCATATATTTAATGCTTTTATTGTCAATCTGTACCACAAATACCAGTGGAGCTTTCGGCTCAGCAACATCGACTCCCCAGCGTTGGTAAGCATTCCACACACGGGCTTGCCAACTGCTATACACCTGCAAGGGGTCATAGTGTTGCACCAACAATAGAACGGCTGCGATGCCAAACAGCACTAGCAGCCGCCCAGCTACCCTACCGAACTTAACGCGCAACAGTGGTTCCCACCGGAATGCTCGGCGCTAAGGCAGTGCCGCTCCAGTTTAATGCCCCATCTGCGCTCAACACAGGGTCGATCTGATGCGTGAAAGCATAAGCCGCCCCCGCCACCTCACCGAGAACACCCACCGCGCCGTTAACGGTAGTTTGTGGATTCCTACCGTCATCTCTCAACATGCCATCGGGTGCGGAATACGTCCCAGTGGCTCGGACTTCCCCTGTATAAACCGGTGAGTTGAGCGTGAAGCCGGTGTCAAACGTGTTGCGCACCGAACTGACATTGAGCGTCGCATTGGTGAGTGTTGCAGCAGTTGCTGTACCAGTGCTGGCATTGCGCACGTTTGCCTCGTAGCTATCCAAAACAAAACTCACGTCGCGCTGCTCTGGTAATGTGGCGCTTGCCCCATTTAGTCGTTCAATGGTGTAAGCACCCGCCGTGCTGGCGGCGATAATTTGCGTGTACTGGCGACTGACTTGAGCACCTAGGGTAACGCCATCCACCACTGTAGCAGGGTCATATTTGCCCCAGCGTACCGGTGCTAACGCAGGTGTTGGTGCTGGAGTCACTGGCGTTGCTGGTGTTTCTACCACAGGCGGCGGAGTCACGGCAGCAATCACCTCGCCTGCATCGGTTGTGACCGTACTCTTCGTTTTGACAGAAGATTCGACCAAATTAGTAGCAGCACCACCCAACGTTGTGCCACCAAGGCTCACCCCTGTCGTCATTCCCGATAACATGCCTGTACTACTGCCCGCAGAACCTGCCGCCACCAATAGCATCGGGTTGGATGCAGCAGGTGTGGTAAGTGGTGCGGTCACCAGTGCTGAAGGAGGCACAGCAGTAGTAGCCTTTTCTGTCGGAGGTGTAACCAAATTACTTAGTGTGCTGCTTTCTAAATT
>JBEUIR010000597.1:0-1529 GCA_040415395.1 Candidatus Thiothrix namsaraevi | reverse complement strand
CAATCGTAACTAGTCCAGCGGGTTGCTAAGGCATAAACTGAATATTTTCCATCTCCTGACAGTTTTGGCGGCTTCATGGTTCACCCCTTCACGGTGTTGCCTTCAATGAGGAAAACCAGCACCAGCCGGGTTGAAGGTTTCCCGGTGTTCGCCCCGTCGGGCTAGGTGCTGGATGTGAAAGTATAGCGGATGATGGCTAGGTGGCGGCACTGGTGCGGAATGGGATTACTTTTGCACCGTGTTGCTGTGAGTCGAGGAAATCCGCCCAAAACTGCATCATTGCTACCCGTTCCGGCATGTATTGCGCCATGTAGCGGTAAGCGCCCGCTATCTTGTTGCGGTCAGCGTGTGCCAGTTGCTTTTCAATGATGTGAGGCGGATAACCGGATTCATGCAACACACTGGATGCAAGCGCCCGGAAACCGTGAACGGTGGTTCGATCATTCCAGCCCATGTGACGCAACACCGCCAGCAATGCATTGGCGCTTAGCCCTTTGGTGATGTCGTTAGGGTTGGCGTAAAAGATGAATTCAGAATCACCAGTAAACACGCGCACCTCTTCCAACAACTTCAAGGCTTGACGGGATAGCGGGATGATATGCGCTTGGTGCATCTTCATGTGTTCGGCTGGAATGTTCCACAGTGCGTTATCCCAGTCGATTTCCTGCCATTGCGCCGCTCTGATCGTGCCAGTTCGCGCAAACGTCAACAAGGTGAACTGTAACGCCCGCCGGGTTACTTCAGGTCGGTATGCTGCCAACTCCCGCAAAAAGTCGGGCAAGTTGCCCAGGTTCAAAGCGTTAAAGTGCTTGTCTTTGGGTTTGGCTTTCATGGCTACACCCAAGTCAGGTATGGGGTTGTATTTAACCTTACCCGTGGCGACTGCATAGCGCATTACCGCGCTCATACGCTGCTTGACCTTTGCCGCCTTGTCTAATGCGCCTATCCCTTCCTTGATGCGGATAACTTGCAGGAAGTCGAGCGCATCCAGTGAGGCAATCGCCCGCCCGCCTATGTTGGGGAATATATCCGCATCCAAACATCGCAACACTTGCGCCGCGTTGCTCTCAGTCCAGCGGTTTAGCTGGTTATCGTGCCATTCAAGCGCCACCTCTTTGAAGGTGTTGGCGGTTTCCTGAATCTTGGCACGGTGTCTATGGGTGTTTGCGTCTATGCCCTGCTTGATCAATCCCTTGATTTCATACAGCTTGGTACGCGCCTGCAATAGGCTAACGTGAGGTGGTTTCTTGTCGTTGCGGTACTGCCCTATGGTGTAAACCGTCTGCTTTTTGGTGGTCGGGTTAATGTAGCGGTGAATCCAGTACTTTTTACCGTTGGGTCTAACCTCCAATTGCAAGCCGTCGCCATAGGTCAGCCGGTACAGCTTATCCTTCGGGTTAGCGCGTTGCGCCTCCATGTCAGTGCTTGCCGTGTGCTTTGGTGCATTATCAGGGGTTGTGGCTTGTTCTGAATCTGTATCACTCATGGGAAAACTCAAACTTAATCAGCGTAACGGTTTCAGGGTATTT
>JBEUIR010000596.1:0-1531 GCA_040415395.1 Candidatus Thiothrix namsaraevi | reverse complement strand
GGGCAAGCACATGGTTCATTTCCGCCAACAGCGGTAGCTGCACGTCTGGGGCAAACTGACTAACCCATCTATCCACATGTTCAGGCGTTGGCGTAGAAAGTTCACCCACCCGGTAATCCACCATGATATTGGCAATAGATTGTAGCAGTTGATCCCGTTGCATCGTTGTGTTCACTCCGGCTGTTTCTTCAAACCTAGTATATCCGCAATCAGCCCATCTGCCTGCTGTTCCAGCCTCAGAATATCCGCCGCCACCGCTTCCAGCGAACGCAACGGTTTGTGACGGTAGAAATACTTGTTGAAGCTGATTTCATAGCCAATTTTCACCGACTCCATATTGAGCCAAGCCTCGGCAACGTGCGGTTTGACCTCATCCAGAAAGTATTGGTAGATGCTATCTTTGAGCGGAATCGACTCGCTGTCGCGCAAATCCGCACTGGTTTCATACGTAACGAACTCTGAAATTTTGCTTTTCTTCTCCGAACGGTTCCCTTCGACTCCGCTCAGGGAACGAGTAGTGCCACCCGTTGGCTGAGCGGAGTCGAAGCCAACACTACCCACTGGGTAATACCCAAAATCGGGTAAATCCTCCACCACGCAATCGTAGCGTTCCAGCAAGTCATCCAGCTCTTTGCCCGCCAGTTTCACCACCTTTTTCACCACTTTGACGGCGGTTTCGTCATACCAACTCACCGCGTTCAAAATGGCGTTCTTTTCAGAGGCAGACAGCTTGATAGCGCGGGTTTTCAGCGCAGCATCCACCTGTTCCTTGAACACGTTAAAGTCGTCAAATTCCGCCTCACCCAACTCAACCATGAGTCGCTGCACCGTCTCGAATAGCTGTTTCAAGCCCGCCCAATACTTCACGTCGAGCAGCTTGGCTTTCGCTTTGCTATTGAGGCTAATGTCGTTGTCTTCGCACCAACCGAGAATGGTTTTTTCCTGCGCCTTCAAAAAGGCGGATTCATACACCTTGTCGCCGTGCGCGCTGTAAAGGTGTTCCATCACTTCCGCCAACGCTTTATCGAAGCGTAACGGCGCAATCGCATCAGCGGAAAACCGTGCCTTGCGCCGATCTGGGCGTTCAATGGTGACTTTGTAATAGCCGAAATCCTGATTGCGGAACACCTTGCTGGCAATGCCGATAGGGTCGCCGTTGGCATCGAGTTCGCGTTCAATCGCGGCGCAATCCAGATAGGTTTGGGTAATCTGCTGAATGTGTTCCGGCGCAAACTCGCAGTTTTTATTGCCCAAATTTTTGCGCAACTTGCGGAATAACAAGCTGGCATCCAACAATTGCACCTTACCCTTGCGCTCCTTCGGCTTGTTGTTGTTCAGCAGCCAGATGTAGGTGGTAATGCCGGTGTTGTAAAACAGGTTATTCGGCAATTGCACAATCGCGTCGAGCCAATCGTTTTCGATAATGTAGCGACGGATATTGCTTTCCCCACCGCCCGCATCACCCGTAAACAAGCTAGAACCGTTATGCACCGACGCAATACGGCTACCGCCTGAACTATTCCCTTCGACT
>JBEUIR010000595.1:0-1531 GCA_040415395.1 Candidatus Thiothrix namsaraevi | reverse complement strand
GCTAACCAAGCTGCGTCGTTCAGAAAAAATCCGCAATAGTGGTTCACGTAAAGTGCCTGAGTGGGTACTTGCAGAAAAGGATGCAGAATAAATGCAGAATAAAAGTCAAAAAATAACCAGAGAAATCATCCGATGAGCAGCCACATCCAGTCACTCCAGCAAAAAAAGCTCTTGCCCAGCCCGCCGGATTTTCTCAGCAGTGCCGTGCAGTACGAAGTCATCATGGGTTCGGTGGCGTATGGCGTTAGCAACGACAGTTCGGACATGGACATCTACGCCTTTGCGATTCCGCCCAAAACCATGATGTTTCCGCATTTGCGCGGCGAAATTCCGGGATTTGACAGCTATTCGGTGCAATTCGAGCAGTACCAGCAGCACCATATCCGCGATGCGGCGGCGTTGGGTGGCAAGGGGCGGGTGTATGACGTGACGGTGTTTGCGATTGCCAAGTATTTCCGCCTGCTGGCTGACAATAACCCCAACATTATCGACAGCCTGTATGTGCCGGACAATTGCGTGCTGTATGCCTCGCCCATCGGCAAGCTGGTGCGCGAGCGGCGGCAATTGTTTCTGCACAAGGGCTGCTGGGCGAAGTTCAAGGGCTATGCCTACGGGCAGATGCACAAAATCCGTACCAAACAGCCGGAGGGCAAGCGCAAGGAATTAACGGAGCAATTCGGTTATGACGTGAAATTTGCCTACCACGTGGTGCGCTTGCTGGGTGAGGTTGAGCAATTGCTGATGCATCAGGATATGGATTTGCAGCGCGATGCCGAACAGATGAAAGCGATCCGCCGGGGTGAATGGACGCTGCCGCAACTGGAAGATTACTTTGCCCGCAAGGAAGCCGATCTGGAACGGGTGTACCTCGCCAGCCGCTTGCCGGATGCGCCGGATACGGATGCCATCCGCCAGTTGCTGACGGATTGTCTGGAACAGCATTTCGGCTCAATCAGCGAGGCGGTGAGCCGTCCGCACGCGGCTGAACGGGCGTTGGAGGAGATTGGGCAGGTGTTGCAGCGGTATCAGGAATTTCCGCAAGGCGATTCGTAACCCCATGCTCGAAACCATCCTCAAAGGCGCGATGATCGCCATTGGCTTAATCGTCGCCATCGGCGCACAAAACGCCTTCGTGCTAAAACAAGGATTAGCCCGCCACCACATTTTCTGGGTCGCGCTGATCTGCTTCCTCTGCGATGCCGTATTAATGTCGGCAGGCGTATTGGGCTTAGGCGCATTAATCAAAGACAGCAGCATAGCAACGTGCAGCCTCGCGCTGTTGGGGGCAGCCTTCCTATTCTGGTACGGCTTCAACGCCTTCCGCAGTGCTTACCAAGCCACCAGCCATCTCGAAGCCGCCGCCAGCCATGCCAACCCCGCCAGCCTCGCAGCCGTCATCGCCACCACGTTCGCGCTAACCTTGCTGAACCCTCATGTGTATCTCGATACCGTCGTCATCCTCGGCAGTGTTGCTGGCACATTGCCTTCACACGAAAAGTATTGGTTTCTGCTCGGCGCAGTCAGCGTATCC
>JBEUIR010000594.1:0-1532 GCA_040415395.1 Candidatus Thiothrix namsaraevi | reverse complement strand
CGACTTCTTATCAGCCAAGAATTACGACACTCTCTATGCTTGTTTAACCTTGCATCTGAGAAAACTGATAAACTTGTCTTTCTATGTAGATCAAAACTAAAGAATTGTCAATTCTGGAGCATGTTAAATGGATGATGTTGCTGACCTGATGCAAGAGCTGGTACGCGGGTGTGAAGAAGTATTGGTCGAAGCCGAATTGGTGGCGAAACTTAAAAAAGGTAAGCCACTCAGGATAAAAGCGGGCTTTGACCCGACCGCGCCTGATCTGCATCTGGGGCACACTGTGCTCATTAATAAGATGAGACAGTTTCAGGACGCTGGACACCAGATTTTATTTCTAATCGGTGATTTTACCGGGATGATCGGTGATCCAACTGGCAAATCTGCAACGCGCCCACCACTAAGCGTTGAGCAAGTGCAACAAAACTCGCTCACTTATCAGGAACAGATTTTTAAAATTCTGGATCCAGATAAAACCGAGATTATGTTCAATTCAGCTTGGATGAATCAGTTGGGTAGTGCGGGGCTGATCCAATTGGCTGCCAAGCAAACTGTGGCGCGGATGCTGGAGCGTGATGATTTCACTAAGCGCTATAAGTCAGGGCAGTCGATTGCGATTCATGAATTCCTGTATCCATTAGTCCAGGGTTATGATTCGGTGGCAATGCGGGCGGATGTGGAGTTGGGGGGTACTGACCAGAAGTTTAACCTTTTAATGGGGCGTGACTTACAGCGTCAATACGGTCAGGAACAGCAGGTGGTGATGACCATGCCGTTGCTGGAGGGCTTGGATGGCGTTAATAAGATGTCAAAGTCATTGGGTAACTACATTGGCATCACCGATGCGCCTAACGATATGTTTGGCAAGATCATGTCGATTTCGGATGAATTGATGTGGCGTTACTTTGAATTACTTAGCTTCCGCCCGTTGACTGAACTGAAACGGTTCAAACAGGATGTCGTGCAAGGGGCGAATCCGCGTGACCTCAAGTTCCTGTTGGCGGAAGAGTTGATTGCCCGCTTCCACAGTCAGGCTGCTGCGGTAGGGGCGCGTGAAGACTTCATTGCACGTTTTCAAAAAGGTGCCATGCCGGATGAAATGGATGAAATTAGCCTCGTTGCCGAAGGATCGGGGATGCCTATTGCCTCATTATTGAAAGCAGCAGGCTTGATCGGTAGTACATCGGATGCGTTGCGCATGATTCAACAAGGTGGCGTAAAAATCGATGGAATCAAAGTCGAAGACCGTAATCTTTTGATTGAAAAGGGAATCACGGCTGTCTTCCAGGTAGGTAAGCGTAAGTTCGCTAAAATAACTTTGGGGTAATGCAAAAAACAGGTTGACGGGTTTAATCCAGCCTGTATAATGCGCCGCTCACTCAGGGCAAAAACGCCCTGAAACAAAAGCAGAATCAATAACTTAGGGAGTTGCATTTTGCTTTTGGAGTCGACAAGATTTTTGAAAAAGTGTTTGACACGAGATTCATAAATCTTTAAGATTCGCCCCTCTCTGCTTACGGAGCAGAGCGCAG
>JBEUIR010000593.1:0-1534 GCA_040415395.1 Candidatus Thiothrix namsaraevi | reverse complement strand
TTTGGCGAGTGCGGCTTTGGGGTCATTGCTGATGTCAACGTAGCGCAAGGCGGCGGGTTCGGCTTCGCTGAACAGGACGACGGCATCTTGCAGGTCGGTCAGTACCATTTCGGTCATGCGGTCGTGCAACAGCGCGGCAATGGCGATACGTTCGGCTTCAGACAGCGCGGCAGTGGTTTGCACGTCGTAGGCGATGCCGCGTTCGATGCGTTCCACCATCGTCAAACCGCAGTTGTGGGCGATGTCGCTGGCTTTGCTTGACCAAGGCGAAATCGTGCCTTTGCGCGGAGTGACGAGCAGCAATGTACCGCTGAAAGCGTGGCTGCCTTGCACTTCTTCGTAGGTCAGCAACGCTTGCAACTGGGCGTGTTCGTCGGGGTGCAGTTCGCGGCTGTTGCGCACGAAATGGACGTGTTCGGCTTGCACCGCCGTGATCGTCGGAACGATGGCTTGCAAGGCGCTCAACAGCTTGTTGCGGCGGAAATCGGAGAGGGCAACGCTACCGGGGAAGATCAGCATGGGAGTAAACCAATGGGCAGTTCATCAAGGAGGGTATGATAGCGGAAAGTGGGGCGGGATTGTAGGCGATTGCCGTGCCAACTGTGGCGGGGTGCGTCCTCTGGCAAATTTGCTCGAAAGCCCTATTGTAGCTACAATAGCTACTATCAATACAACTCAGTGAGAAATAACCATGCAATCCATCGGCGCACGTCAGGCCAGTAACCAACTTGGTTCTGTGCTTGATAAAGTCTGGCAGGGTGAACCGTTCAAAATCACCCGCAACAAACGCGACACTGCTGTTATCCTGTCCATGCGGGATTTTGAAATGCTGGGTGGTGAGGCATTTCTACTTCGCAGGCGGGCAGAAGCCATGCAGCAGGAACGCCAGCAGTTGTTGGCTTCATTGGACGCTTTGCGTACTGACGCGGAACAAAGTGGTCTGACGGAATCCATGCTGGAAGCGATCCTGAATGACAAGCCTTGAACGCTGTGTTTGTGACACCAATGTCTTGATCAGCAGCCTGATTTCCCGCTCCAGTCCGCCCGCGAAAATTGTTGATAATATTACCCTGACCGGCTTTTTCCTGTTCTCGTCAACCACGTTTGCCGAACTGGAAGAGGTCATCTGGCGGGAAAAGTTTGACCGCTATTTTTCAACCGAAAAGCGGCAGAATTTCCTCAACAACATGCGTCGGGTGGGATTGTTCTATAAAATTGGGGAAACCGTGGAACTGTGCCGTGACAAAAAAGACAATCCGTTTCTGGATGTGGCGTTAGCGGGCAAAGCGGACTGTCTGATAACGGGCGATGCTGACTTGCTGGTGTTGAAACAGATTGGCGACATACAAATCATGACCGCAGCACAAGCGACACACCTTACCAACTGACAACAAATACAAAAAGCAAAATCACTGTCCGCTACGTACTAACCGTACCGGAAAGGTGTAATTCATATAGTACCCTCTGTAGCTGCCTTTGCTGAAGTCGACGATCTGTCCGCCGTGGCGGCTAAGTGAGTTTAAAGGAGTCGATG
>JBEUIR010000592.1:0-1539 GCA_040415395.1 Candidatus Thiothrix namsaraevi | reverse complement strand
CATCAGTTTTCAGTTCTTAAACAATCAGGTCTATGAACATGCCGCGCTGGCGGTGGGTTTTGCCGACCCGACGCTGGAAGTGGTGACACGCGCAACGCATGGTTTTCTGGCGACAGGCGAACCGATGGAAGTGACCCGCGCGGAAGGAAACCGAATTATCGAGCTGGATGGGCGTCCCGCTTGGGAGGTGTATACCGAACGCCTAGGCTTGGATGCGTCGGCAACCTGTGGCGACACCATTCCCATTGGCGCACTGGCTGAGGAATTACCCGAACACCTCAAGAAGGAGTATGGCAACGACCACATTCTGCGGGTAGTGACCAAGCGCAGTGACGATGGCGTGATGTATTACACCACGGAATGCCCGGAAGGCACCAAGCTATGGCTGACCGTCAGAGACGAGCAACTCATTTTTTCCGAAATGAACCGGATGATGGAATGGTTCGTGGAACAGGGCAATGGTCGGACACCCGTAGCGGTATTCCACGCTGACTGTCTAGCACGGGGTCGCTTTTTGTTCTCGAAAGTGATTAAGGACGAATTAGTACATTGTATGCAGCATCCGCTTTCCCGCGATGGTGAAGTGCCGCCCTGGCTGGGGATTTACGGGTTCGGTGAATTCGCCAAGCTTGGCGGGGTGAACACTTATCATAATTATACGACGGCCATTTACGCGCTATACCGCCGCTAAATAACGTAACACTATGGTAAGCGAACAAGAGTACCTTGACTTAAAAAACAAATACGAGGCACTTCGTCGCAAGTCATCGTTTTCTTTAGTTGAGCAAAAACTCATTGATACCGGCTACCGCTTGGAGCGGGAGCTGGCGCGGTTTGAGGCCATCTACAGCTATAGCCAACAGCTGCTTGGGCAAGCTGATATGACCCAGTTTGCCGAGACCGCAGCCGAGGCCATTGTCGATATGTTTGAACTGGAGACAAGTGCCGTTTGGCTGTTTACCACCGCAGGCAACTTGTCTCCCCAACCGGTTGCGATCTCCACGTCGTTGGACGAGACGGTGGATTGGGGGGTGTTTGCGGCATGGCTGGGTGAGCACGGTTTTTCTGCTGCATGTTCCCCCCCCAAAAAACCACTGGTTTACCACAATCAGGCAGATTTGTTGCCACTCGGTATTTACTTGCTGCTGGTCAATCCGCTGGTCAATGCCCGCAATCAACTGCAAGGTTTGGTGCTGGGTATGGTTTCGGTGCAAAACCAGCAGCTGTACGATAGCCCTGTCAAGGAACTCACCGGCTCATTCACCGTATTTTGCCAGTTGGTTGGCACGCTGCTACAAAATCGCGACAGCCGGGAAATCATCCAGCAGCAAATCACCTCATTGCAACAATCCGAAGCCGAATTGTTGCAAGCCAAGGATGTAGCCGAAGCGGCATCCCTCGCAAAGAGTAACTTTCTTGCCAATATGAGCCATGAGATCCGCACGCCGATGAATGGCATTATGGGCATGGCACACTTGGCGCTGCAAACCGATTTATCGCTAACACAGCGTGACTACCTCGAAAAAGTACACCGTTCCG
>JBEUIR010000591.1:0-1539 GCA_040415395.1 Candidatus Thiothrix namsaraevi | reverse complement strand
TATTTTTGCCAGTTTTCGTCACAAAGTAAGCCATAACTGTATTAATCTTGCTGCCCAACGTACTGATCAATCGCCTCCAAACTAAACCCTTGATACGCAAACGCATACCCCGTAAACGCCTGTTCCAGCCTCACCGCCTTGTGCTGCAATGCCGGAATGCGGATGCGATCCGAGTTCATTTTCACTTCCCCGACCAGTACTTGCTTGTCCAGATCGTTGACGGCGACTACATCAATTTCATTCTGGTTGCCGCGTTCCCAATAGCTGCCAATCTGGTTGTAATGGCCTGTGCCTGCCAATAGGACGTGAAACAGGCGTTCCAATACCATGCCGCTGTAAGTGGAGAGGTCACGTTCCAGAATACGTTTGATATAGGCGAAGTTTTCCGCTTCCACTGCGCTGTTGTTGCGGTAAATGAAACGGAACCAGAAATTCAGGAAGTTATCCTTGATGAAGTATTTCTGAACTTTGCTGCCCGGCTTGGCGTTGATGGGTTTGCGCACGGCGATGACATCGTATTCATCCTGTAAGCGCACCAGATAACCGCTGACATTGGTGGCAAGGATGGATTCCAGTTCCCCACGCCCGGTTTTGCCGCTCGCCAGCAATTCCAGAATGGAGAAATAAGTGGCGTATTCCTTACCGAATTCTTCGATCAGCACATGCTTGCCTTCCTCCAGAAACGGCGAGTTTTTGCTGAAGACAAAATCCATGATGGCATCGCGCCCATACACGGCATTGTCGTGCAGAATTTCAAGGTAGCGCGGAATACCGCCCGTCAGCAGATAAGCATAAAACAGGTTTTCAGGGGTGTATTGCTGCGCCTGTTGCAAGATGTCGTGGATAGTTTGCGGCTTGAAGGGTTTCAGATACAGGATGCGGTCAGCCCGCCCGAACAGAGGTTCTTTGTTGTTCTGGAAGATTTTGACCATCAGCGAATGGACGGAGCCGACAAACATCAAGTGAATGCGAGTTTGCTGGCGATACTGATCCCACAGGTTCTGGATGTCGGAATACACAGCCGGATTAATGCGGTAAAACTCCTGAAATTCATCAATGATCAGCACGTAAGGCTGGGTTTTGCCGATTTCCAGCAACAACCGAAACACATCGCGGAAGTGCTGGATGTCGCCGAACACCGGCACGTCGAAGGTGTTTTTAATGATGTCGGTGCATTCCGCGCAGAGCAGTGCTTCACTTTTCTTGGCGATGAACAGGTACAGGCTTTGTCCACCTTTGCATGATTCTCTGGCAAGCAAGGTTTTACCTACCCGCCGACGACCGGTCATGACGGTCATTTTACCGCCGGAGGTGGCTTGTGCGGTTATCGCCCGCAATTGGGCGAGTTCGTCTTCCCTGCCGTAGAATTGCATTATAGTAACCTGGGTTATCGTAATGCAGGTTACTATAGTTGCTTTTGTGAGAATCCGCGAGTCCCCTAGGCATTTTCCAACCGAATACGTTAGGATGCGCCTTTTGGTATTTTGGGAGCAGACGGCATGGGTTATCAGCGTCGAGCAGTGATTTGGGTAACGCTAG
>JBEUIR010000590.1:0-1544 GCA_040415395.1 Candidatus Thiothrix namsaraevi | reverse complement strand
TCTTTACTTCTGAAAAAGAACAGTATCTATGGATTATAGACGTTTTTAGAAGAACAGATTTAATATTTCAGAATCAAAGGGGTCACAGAATCAAAGCAACACACCTATCAGCGTTGAGGCTTACGCTGTCACCATGCGCTGCATACTTTGTGTCAACGCCGTTTTGAACGCGGCATCGCCCGCGAACAGCTTGTAGAACTCCAGATCATCTTTACGCCGTTGCAACATGACTTCCTTAAACAGTTTTTCAAACGCCAAGTGCTGGTTATGCGGGTCGTGTTCGTTTTGGTACTTGTCGTGAAAATCAGGGTGCGACTTGATGGATTCCGCCATGCTGAGTAAGCGCACGCGCTGTTCTTCCGGCGTGGCACTCCAGCCCTGAAACCAACGCTCGTTGAAAGTGCGGATAATCTCATCCAACGGATCAGCCTCGCTTTCTGTATCGTGCGCTCCGCGTGGATTGGGGTTTTGCGGGTCAAGTTCCGACGCGGCATCATCCAGCGCAATCGCATGATTCAGTTTCACCCGTTGCAAGCCGTAAGTGCTTAAATCCACCGAATTCAGCAATTCATCCAGCAATTCCGCGTCAGGGTCAGCAACTTTCAGCTTCGGAATCAGGAATTTCAGAAACCAGAACAGCTTTTCCCACATCAGCATTTCATACGGCATGATCGCCGCCATTTGCCCGTAGATTTTCACGAACTGTTTGGCTTTGATTTTGAAATCCACCTTGGCGGCATTATCCAGCTCCAACTCGTGGTTAAAACGCGCCGCCGCTACATCAATCACTCCGCTTAAAGTTTGCGCGTCTTCGTTGTTGAAATAGCGCGTAACGAAGTTTTCGACTTCTTGCCATTCGTACACGCCGACTTCATCCAGTGCATCTTTCAGCTCGTGCAGCACGTTAATGTCGGTGGCGGCTGACAAGAACGTGGAGGTGTAAAACGGATCGAATGCGGTCTTGATGTCGTCCACGCTATTGAAGAAATCCAGCACGAACAGGTCTTCGGTTTTCTTGCCCCACTTGGGCGCGGCACGGTTGAGGCGCGACAGGGTTTGCACACACAACACGCTGGCGAGTTTCTTGTCCACGTACATGGCGCACAACTTGGGCTGGTCGAAACCTGTCAGGTATTTGTTCGCCACCACCAACAAGCGGTATTCGTCGGTATCGAATTTGTCTTTGGTATCGGTTTCGGCAAAACCATTCACATCCGCTTCGGTGTATTCCACGCCATCCACAGTTTTGCTGCCCGAAAACGCAATCAGGGCCTTGAACGGGTTGCCTTGTTTCGCCAGCAAGCGATTAATGGCTTGGTAGTAACGGATAGCGGTTTCAATATTCTGCGTCACCACCATGCCCTTGGCTTTGCCTTTGAGCTTTTTGGCTGCCACAACTTGCGGGATGAAATGTTCCAGCATGATCTCGGCTTTGGTATCAATGGTGTGCTGCGAACGCTCAACGTAAGCGCGAAGCTTTTGCTGCGCTTTTTTTGTGTCAAAGTGCGGATTGTCTTCAATAGATTTCTGGATTTCGTAAAAGT
>JBEUIR010000589.1:0-1544 GCA_040415395.1 Candidatus Thiothrix namsaraevi | reverse complement strand
TCAACACCAATTCAAAGCGGTTTTCACGCCATGCCTGCATAATTTTGCCCGGAATGCTATTGGGTAACATCAAACCGGACAGCAGGATGTTGGTATCAACGACAACCTTCATGCGGCTTTGTAGGTGCTGCGTGAATAATGGATAGCCTCATCCAGCAAATCACTGAGGTCGGCTTCTTGCATATCTTGAAAGGCTTGCTGCATGTGGCGGGTCATGCGCTCAAATTCTTGTTCCATTTGGCGTAGGCGTTCAAACAATGTCATGTCAATCAGGGCGGCAACGGGTTTGCCTGCTTTGGTTATCACGATTTGATCACGTTTGTATTGAACTTCGTTTAACAGTTCGCCAAGGTTTTGGCGCACCGTCATGGCAGGGGCTTCACGTAGCATGATCACTACTCCAATTGATATAACTATACTGGTTAGTATGGTTGATGGGGTCACACTAGGCAAGTACAGATTTTCCACGAGTCGTTTGCCTATTTGCTACGTTGTTCAGACGGATGCTTTTAATTCGGCAAGCTCTTTGTCGCGGCGGTGGTAGCCGGTTTCGGTGATCAAGCGTTCGGCTTCCGCGATGTGGTATTGAAGACCCTCACCCCCCAGCCCCCTCTCCCGCTGAGCGGTATAGGGGGAGCAAGAAGGAGATACGTCGCTGCTTCTTAGCCCCTCTACCTCTGGGAGAGGGGTTGGGGTGAGGGTTTCTTCCTCCGCCACCAACAACCGCGCCATCTCCAAATGCCAATCCGTCAAATGCAGCCGCATCCCGCTGCCGTCGGCGATGTCGAACACTTCCTGCAAGTCCTGCCGGGCACGGGCGAAGTCGCGGGTGTGGCGGTGTAGGGCGGCGCGGGCGAGCAGACCCCACGGCAAACGATGCAATGTTCCTGCTGAACGCAAACCAGCGACAGCCTGATCTAGCCAGTGAAGACCCTCACCCCCAGCCCGCACCCCTGCCGCTTGAACGCGACGCTTCGCCCCAGAGGTAGAGGGGAGCAAGCGTTGTTGCAGATGGGCGCGTCCGAGGGTGAGTTGATCCAGTGCAATGCTCAACAACGAATACCAACTTTCTTTCGCATATTTGAGCGTCTGTTCCACCCGCTCCAGCACCTCCGCCGTGCTGCCCTGCGTCAGCAGCAGGTCGCAGTAGCGGAAACCTGCAAGTCCATACAGGCGCGGGTCCGTAGGCTGGTGTTCCTGCTGGAGTTGCTCCGATTCCCGGAACAGGGCAAGGGCGGCGGCGGTGTCCCCTGCCTGATGCAGGGCATCGGCGTGGGTGGTGCGGTTGCCCATGCGCTCGAACATATCCCCGGACTGGTCGGCGTAGCGGCTGCTGCGTGCGCCGCTCTCCACCGCTTGCGCCACATCGCCGAGGGTGAGTTGCAGTTCGCTGAGGTTGTTAGCACCGATAGCTGCTTCTTCCCAACTTTTTTGCTTCACCGCTAATGCAACGTTTGCGGTCATAGGTGCTAATGCCTCATGTAGCCGTCCCAATGCCCGTAAGCAGAAGCCTGCATAACCCAACAGTTTGAGTTGCCATATAT
>JBEUIR010000588.1:0-1548 GCA_040415395.1 Candidatus Thiothrix namsaraevi | reverse complement strand
CCCATGACCTTATCAGCCATTTCGTTAATGTCCATGCTCTATGCCTCTTGCAGTGCGTTGTAGACGCTTGCCACACAGATGCCTAGCTCTTTGGCAACCTTGGGCTTGCTCATGCCTTGCGCCAACAGTGCTTCTATTTGCGCTTTCTTCGCCTTGGCGGTTGGCTTGCGTCCAGTATAAACGCCTTCGGCTTTCGCTTTCGCAATGCCTTCTGATTGCCGTTCCTTGCGGATGTTGGTTTCAAATTCAGCGAAGATTGCCAGCATACCCAAAAAGGCTTTGCCCGTGGGTGTGCGGGTATCAATCGCCTGATCCAGCACCATCAAGGAAATTTCGCGTTCTTCCAGTTCATGCACCATATTATGCAGGTCACGGGCGGAACGTGCCAGACGGTCAATTTTCGTGACTGCCAGTGTATCGCCTTCGCGCATCCATTGCAGGCATTCATCCAACGCATCACGCCCTTGCTTGCTTGTACCGCTTTTCTTTTCACTGAATACTCGTTTGCAACCTGCTGCCTGTAACCGCTCCACTTGGGTGGTGTGGTCTTGATCAACGCTCGATACCCTTGCATAACCAACGATAGCCATAAATTTCCCCCTAATCTTCTAAATAAGCTCTAAGTGTTTTTAGAATACCCTCTAAAAACTATAAAACAAACCCTATTTAGAGGGTTTTTAATGGGTGTTTGAGTCTCTAACATGGGTAAACCCTATTTGCAGGGGCAAGGCATCACTACCCGCCCCCATTGTTGATGAATCATTGCCGTTGCTTGCGGATACCTTGGTAACGTAGCCGCTGTGGTTGTTGTTGGTTGTGCCAGCTATCGCGGCAGGTGGAACAACAGAAACGGTGTTGCTTGTTGACCTTGCGGAAACGTGCGCCGCATTGCGGGCAAATGCCTTCCTTGTCTTCCTGCCCTTCCCGCGCATTCGGGCTAGTCAACACAATGGTTTCCGCTATTGGTTCTGGTGCTACATGCCCATGTAATACATGCGCATGTAGGGCTTTGGGTTTATCGGGGTCAACAAAGCCGATGAAGCCTAAACCGTTGCGGGGTTTGTCATCTGCGGGTTGCTGTTGCCATTTGAACAGGGCAGGCGTAACGCTACTGTGCGCCATGCTTGCGGTTTGCGGGATAAAACCAAAGTCCGTTTTGTGTTCCTGCCGTGACCGTGGAGCAGGTCGGGTAATCGGCTCTAAATCTGCATGGGCGCTGCCGTCAAACTCCACCCCGGTTGCCTGAAAGTATTCCACCTCCAAACGCACCAACGCGGCTTGTACGCCATCCAGTGCCATTAATGCCCGCGCTTTCATTTCCGATAGCCAGTAATGCAAGGTTTCAAACTGTGCGGAAATGAACAGCATCACCAACACAATCGCGGTGGCAATCTGCAAACCCGCAATGCTGGCAATGCTGCGGATCGTAGGGTTATAACCCTTTTCCTCAATGTGCTGGATACGCTCGGTTTGCGCTTGCAGTGCCGTCTGGGTGAGGGTAGCAAGATTGCTGGCATGATCGGCATTCACGGCTTGTTCTGCGGCAAT
>JBEUIR010000587.1:0-1554 GCA_040415395.1 Candidatus Thiothrix namsaraevi | reverse complement strand
CAACAACGAACACGCCTTCGGTGCTTCCGAACCCACCGATACCAAATTCGCTGCCCGCTTAATCCCCGCCACGCTATCCGCTGCCGACGAATCATCCGAACTGGTCTTTTCCGCGCCTGTCGCCCCCAAAGTACGCAGGTAATAGGTGGTTTTCAGCCCACGCACCCACGCCAGTTTGTACAAATTATCCAACTTCGTGCCATTCGGTTCTTTCATATACAGGTTGAGCGATTGCCCCTGATCAATCCATTTCTGGCGGCGGCTGGCGGCTTCGACCAACCAACGTGCGTCGATTTCAAACGCGGTGGCGTACTTGGCTTTGAGCGCGTCCGGCACGCGATCCAGCGGTTGCAACGAACCGTCGAAGTATTTGAGGTCGTTGATCATCACCTCATCCCACATGCCGAGTGCTTTCAAATCCTGCACCAGATACGGGTTGATGACAGTAAATTCGCCCGACAAATTGGATTTGACGAACAGGTTCTGGTAAGTCGGCTCGATGGACTGCGACACGCCACAAATGTTGGAAATGGTTGCGGTCGGCGCAATCGCCATCACGTTGGAATTGCGCATTCCTTGGACTTTGACTTGGTTGCGCAATGCATCCCAGTCCAGCGTTTGGGTGTGGTCAACGATGAAATATTCGCCGCGTTCTTCGCCCAGCAATTCCAGCGAGTCGATGGGCAGAATGCCTTTGCTCCACAGCGAGCCGTTGTAACTGGGATATTTGCCGCGCTCTGCCGCGAGGTTGCTGGAGGCACGAATCGCGAAATACGACACCGCTTCCATGCTCTGATCGGCGAATTCGACCGCTTCAGTGGTGGCGTAAGCGAGGTTCATTTTGTACAGCGCGTCTTGGAAACCCATGATCCCCATGCCAACCGGACGGTGGCGCAGGTTGGATTTTCGCGCTTGTGGCACGCTGTAGTAATTGTAGTCAATCACGTTATCCAACATACGCATCGCGGTGGTGACGGTGCGTTCCAATTTCGCCACATCGAGTTTGCCGTCGTTGACGTGCGCGGTCAGGTTAACTGAGCCAAGATTACACACTGCAATTTCGCTGTCATTGGTGTGTAAGGTAATTTCGGTACACAGGTTGCTGGAATGCACCACACCCATGTGCTGATTGGTGTAGCGCACATTGCACGGGTCTTTGAACGTAATCCATGGATGCCCGGTTTCAAAGATCATCCCCAACATTTTGCGCCACAATTGCACCGCTGGTACTTTACGGAATAATTTCATTTCGCCGCGTGCTGCTTTGGCTTCGTATTCGGCATAACGCGCTTCAAACGCTTTGCCGGTTAAATCGTGCAAATCGGGCGCATCATCGGGGGAAAACAGCGTCCATTCCGCTTCTGCTGCCACACGTTTCATGAACAGGTCGGGAATCCAGTTCGCGGTGTTCATGTCGTGGGTACGACGGCGTTCGTCGCCCGTGTTTTTGCGCAATTCGAGGAAGTCTTCGATGTCGATATGCCAAGTTTCGAGGTAGGCACAGACTGCGCCTTTTCTTTTTCCACCATTGTGCGCCAGTGCCGCCGTCGTCAT
>JBEUIR010000586.1:0-1558 GCA_040415395.1 Candidatus Thiothrix namsaraevi | reverse complement strand
GTGCGAAAACCTTTTGCGCTACCGCCTCTTCATCAAATGACAAGTAATATACCGTGTCATCAAACATGACAGGCTTTCCCTCTATGGGCGCAATCAACCTAAAATCCAGTGACTTATACAACCCACAAATGGCGATACGCCACGGTCGAAAAGAATAAGCACCAACGCCAAAGACTGAAAATTGCGGGTTTTTTATATAAATAGAGCTGGCACGCGCTCCTAAAATATCCGCATGTTTTTGCAAATATCCCCATGTTTTTGGTGTACGTGTACGGATACTATCTGTTGATTCACCAACATACCGCTGAGTAACCAGCAGGTATTTCTTCCTCCAACCTTTACCGCTACCAATATCAGAGCCTTTCATCAGGGGGTAAAGATAATCCGATTCCAGATCAACTGTTTCACCATAGCCGTTTTGCAATGTTTGCCCATGACGAGTCAGTTCCATTACCGCAGCCGCATCATGCTTGACACCAGAACGCCACTTTTCAGGGCTTTTCCCCACCAACGCAACATGGGCATCGAACGCATCCAGATCAGCAATGCTCAACCCCAACCGATGCCCGACACGCTGCCCCTGTGTCGATTCTAAATTATCAAATACTTGGTACTCATCTGTTGCTACCACGGCACTGTTGAAACGCACCACCAGCAAACAAGCGTCGACCGACACATCAAAAGCCTTCTTCGCGTCTATTTTAATGATGCAACTACTCGCTAATGCCAAACCCTGCCGTTGGGCATGGGCAAGTACTTTACGGGCAACAGCAGTTTTCACCAGCATTGCCACATCACCTTGCCGCCCTTCCATCCAACGGAACACCTCCAGCAGCATCCATTCCGAAATATCGAAATTGGCTTTGCCCGTAATAGCATCAAGCCCGTTATGGTGTTGGAAATTGGCTTTACGCGGCAAGTTGACCCCACCGATGCCACTTTGTACTGAGTTTGTTACCCAAGGAAAATTTCCCAATACCAGCAAAGCACCTGAAGCTTGTTCCAAAATAGCTTGCCAGCGGGTTGCAAAAAAATCAGCTTGAGCCAAATAAACACGCCCTGATTCCAGTTCATGCTGCAAACGTAAACGCGAGGTTTCCAAATAGTCGCTATTAACCTCAAAACCCATGATTTTTTTTGCTGTTGGGAAGGACTGAACGGCAGCAACAACAAAAGCACCGACACCACAAGTTGGCTCAATCACTACGTCAGGACAAATACCCAACGCAGTCAAACGCTTACACACAGCCAATGCCAACGAATCAGGTGTTTGGAAATCACCGAATTCAATGCGTTGTTTGCGTGCAGCAGCGGTAGTCATACTTGCTGCCTCCGATAAACAGCAATGACACCCTCAACACTTCCTGCTTTTTCGATGACACGAGAATACTTCAACCGCCATTGGAGTGCATTCGATATGCCCAAATAGCCCTGTTGTGGGGTATTTTGCATGATTTCTGCTACCAACGCCTCCAGCCCCATTTCATCAATGGGCAGATTTTTTTCTAGCACAAACGCCTCAATATCATCCCCATTACCTTCATTACGCAAAATATCA
>JBEUIR010000585.1:0-1560 GCA_040415395.1 Candidatus Thiothrix namsaraevi | reverse complement strand
ATGGGCATCCGCTTGGGGCGAAGACCGCCACGGCTTGTGGATGACGCTCACCTATCAGGGTGCAAGCCTCACTTTCCGCTGGGTTATCCCCGGCACATTCATGATGGGTTCGCCCAAAGAATACAAGGACAGGTATGACGATGAGGACTACCACGAAGTCACTTTGGAAGAAGGTTTCTGGTTGGCAGATACCCCGATCACCCAAGCATTCTGGCAGGCAGTGAACGGCGACAACCCCAGTTATTTCAAAGACGATGATTCACAGCCGGTAGAAAAGGTCAGTTGGGATGACGTACAGGCATTCATCCAAAAACTTAACCAACTCCACCCTGATTTAACCGTGCGCCTGCCGTGGGAAGCCGAATGGGAGTATGCCTGCCGTGCCGGAACGACTACCGCCTTCCATTTCGGCGATGAAATTGACGCAAGTAAAGCCAATTACCGGGGTGTATGGAAAGTAAAAGACAGCAAAAGTTACGAAAATGACAAGGAATGGGGAAAAGACGCTCTAAAGAAAACTATTTCCTTCAAAAGCTATCCCCCTAACCAGTGGGGCTTATACGACATGCACGGCAACGTCTGGGAATGGTGTCAGGATGAATGGCAAGAACATCTCGGTACGGAATCAGTCACTCTTAGCCCCTCTCCCTCAGGGAGAGGGGTTGGGGTGAGGGAACCCCCGGAGGGGGAGCAGGGGCGGCGCGTGGTGCGCGGCGGCTCGTGGGACCTCGAAGGCAGGGACTGCCGATCCGCCTACCGCAGCAGGAACACGCCCGGCCGCCGTGGCCGCAACCTTGGTTTTCGGCTTGTCCTAGGTCATCCGAGCTCAAGCGCGGCGGAGCCGCCCAACCGGTAGAGCAGGCTGGCAGCAAGCACGGGCAGGCGCGTCGCGGAGCAGCGCCAGACCGTGATGGCAGCCAGCCTGCGGCGTATCTCGAACAACTGGCTGACAAACTCAAGGAAACACGGGTACGTTCGGTCATCGAGCCAATCCTCAAAGGCGCAGACAGTGACCAGTCGCTCAACCCTGATGCGGTAGAATACGTGCGTGATTTGGGCTTGATCGAACGCGCCAGTAACGGTGCTATCCGCATCAGCAACCGAATTTATCAGGAAGTGATTCCGCGTGAATTGTCGTGGGGCAGCCAAATGGCGATTACCCAAAGCCAAGCGTGGTATCTGACTCCACAGCGGCGGGTCGATATGCCTAAGCTGTTGAATGCATTCCAGAAATTTTTTCGCGAACATGCCGAAAGCTGGCTGGAACGCTTTGACTACAAAGAAGCCGGGCCACAATTGCTGCTGCAAGCCTTTTTGCAGCGCATTATCAACGGCGGTGGGCGCATCAACCGCGAATACGGCTTAGGACGCAAACGCACTGACCTGTACATCGAATGGCCTGTGGATGAGCAGCAAGGTTTCCACGGTGAAGTCCAGCGTATTGTGTTGGAACTCAAGCTCTTGCACAAAGGTTTAGCTGCTACCCTTGTTGAGGGCCTAGAACAAACCGCCGGGTATGCTGACCAGTGCGGTGCGCAGGAAATGTACCTGATCATTTTC
>JBEUIR010000584.1:0-1567 GCA_040415395.1 Candidatus Thiothrix namsaraevi | reverse complement strand
AAGGAGTGAGGGGCAAAAAAGTAAAGGGGATGCGGAGATGTTACCGGCTTGGAATCCGGTGGATGAGGAGGCGGAGCGCGATTTGATTTTGCGGGCGTTGGAACAGACCCGCTGGAACCGCACCAAGGCGGCGGAAGTGTTGGGGATGTCGTTCCGGCAATTGCGTTACCGGATTCAGAAGTATGGGTTGGATGAGGGCTAATGTGTAATTTGCATTTACTGATGCTAAACACTATTCTTACGCTATGGCACATAGATCAAGGAAACGTAAAAATGTACACGGCGACACTTTCGAGCAAATACCAACTGTCGATACCTAAAGGCATTCGTGAGTTGCTCAACTTACAAGCGGGTCAACAATTTACTGTGCTGGCGAAAGGCAAAGCGATTGAATTGGTGCAAGTGCGTTCGATCAAGGAAATGCGGGGGGTTCTTAAGGGCGCAAATACTGAGAACTTCCGTGATCGGCAGGATCGTTTTTAATGGCTTGCCTAGTCGATACCTGTGGTTGGATTGAGTGGCTGACCGAAGGGGCGTTAGTCGTCGAATTTGAGCCGTGGCTTGAGAGTATTGAACAAGTTTATGTGCCAACAGTTATCCAGTTTGAGCTTTACAAATGGGTCAAACGTGAACGCGGAGAAAATCGGGCGTTAGAAGTTGCGGCGCTGACAGAGCAAGGGATTGTTGTACCGCTACACACCGCCATTAGCTTGCTGGCTGCGGATTTGGCGTTGGAGCATAAGCTGTCGTTTGCGGATGCCGTTATTTATGCCACCGCACGCTATGTGGATGTTGTATTAGTCACCGCAGACGATCATTTTAAAGATTTGCCGCACGTCATCTACTTTGACAAAACCCAGAAGTTTGTACGTTCATGACGCTTTGTGTATGAATACGCTATTATCAATGGCATCGGCACAGGAGATTCGCACATGGGTTACGCACTACTGCAAGACAATTACCTCACGCCTGAGGAATATTTGGAAGGTGAGCAGTTTGCCATCGAGAAATCCGAATACGTTCGCGGCGAAGTTTACGCGATGGCGGGGGCTTCTGACCGGCATGTTAAAGTGACGTTGAATGCGGCTTTGCTGATTAAGCAACAACTGCGCGGCTCTGGGTGCAGCACGTACATTGCGGATATGAAGGTGCGTATTGCGGCAGATGATACCTTTTTCTACCCGGATGTGATGGTAACGTGCGAGCCTTCCGATCAGTTGGCGGAACGGGATTATGCCAAACATCACCCCAAGCTGATTATCGAGGTGCTTTCCCCTTCAACCGAGGATAAAGACCGGGGCAGTAAATTCATCAGCTACCGCAAACTGGCGAGTTTGGAAGAATATTTGCTGATTGACCCGCGAAAGTATTATGTGGAACTGTTCCGCCGCCAGAATGAGGATGAATGGGTACTCATGACACGTAACGGTTCGGAAGCAACCTTGACCTTGAATAGCATTGGGTTGACGTGTTGTTTGGCAGATTTTTATGATGATGTGCGGTTTGATTAAGCTGCCTGCTGCATCGCCTCGCGGAGCACTTGGTTTAGCCGCGTTTGGTAGCCTGC
>JBEUIR010000583.1:0-1569 GCA_040415395.1 Candidatus Thiothrix namsaraevi | reverse complement strand
ACGAGAGAATTCTGGATGAAGGGCAACTCGCCAGACTATTGGGTGGAAGCCCTCCCCGCCGCTATGGTCTGGTTAACCGTGCCTTACAAGCGGGGGAATTACAACGGCTCAAACGCGGTCTGTATGTTTTAGCATCGCCATTTCGCCGTTCCAAACTTCATCCCTTTGTGCTGGCGCAAAAACTGCTGCCCACCAGTTATGTGTCATTTGAAACCGCTCTAGCATGGCACGGTTGGATTCCCGAAGCGGTTCATACGGTTGCGAGTGTGACACCGGGGCGCAAAACCTTGCAGTACCAGCCGGAGGGTTTCGGGTTGTTTACCTATCATCCACTGGCATTGCATAAAGGCTATTTTTTGGTGCAAGTGGCACGGGTTGAACTGGAAGGGCAAGCGGCATTGCTGGCAAATCCGTTACGCGCTTTGTTGGATTGGGTGTGCTTACACAAGCAACCTTGGCAAGGTTTGGCATTTTTGGAAGATAGTCTGCGGATTGAATCGGAATCCCTTGCCCGCATTACTGCGGCGGACATCACTAACTTGCGCTACGTTTACAAGCACCAAGCCGTGCAGCACTGGCTGACACAGTTGGGTATCACGTTGCAACTCACCGAGGAAGCTGTCTAATGTTGGAATTGTTACAACAACGTCTTGACCGTTATCAGGTGAAAGACCCGCTGCAAGAAGAGCAGGCGTTAAAAGAAATCATGCAAGAGATTGCTCTCTATGCTTTGTGGCAGGCTGGTTTTTTTGAAGTGGCAGCCTTTCAGGGTGGCACGAGCTTACGCATTTTGCATCAACTGCCGCGCTTTTCCGAAGATTTGGATTTTCTGCTGAAGCAACCTGATCCCGCATTCGCATGGGAAAAGTATTTGCAACCGCTATTGGCGGTCTTTGAGCTTTTTGGTTTGCGCCCGGAAGTATTGGATAAAAGCCGTATGGATCAGGCTGTCCGTAAAGCCTTGCTCAAGGATGATTCCATTGCGGGTCAACTCAACCTGTCGTTTTATGCAGGACTTGGTAATCCGGCGCGTCACCTGAAAATCAAGCTGGAGGTAGATGTGAATCCGCCCGCTGGTTCAGGGTTTGCGTACAGTTATCTGGATTTTCCGCTGGATTTTGAGGTTTGCCATCAGGATTTGGCGAGTAACTTTGCCTTGAAAATTCATGCGCTGTTGTGTCGCCCCTATTTGAAAGGGCGTGATTGGTATGATTTCGCTTGGTACGTCAAGCAAGGCATTGCGCCCAATCTGCTGCATTTGCAGGCAGCTTTACAGCAATCCGGCGCGTGGGCAGGGCAGGGAATTGCGGTGGATGCCGCTTGGTTGCAAGCAACACTGACCGCCAAAATCAGTACCATTGACTGGAAAAAGGCGGTCAGTGATGTGGAGCGTTTTGTACCGTTATGGGAACGCCCCGCGCTGCCACTGTGGAGTGAGCGTTTCTTCCTGCAAAAACTGGCTCACTTGCCGCTTACCCCGTATTGCGCATCCCCGCTGCAATCGCATTAATCGTGCGCAACAAGGTCGGCAACCAAGGCGAATCGGTATTCCCCGTTTCTGCCACATAC
>JBEUIR010000582.1:0-1571 GCA_040415395.1 Candidatus Thiothrix namsaraevi | reverse complement strand
AACCGCTTAGCCCCGTTACCAAGGCTGGCTACGCTCACATAGGCTGGTAAGAGGTCAGGATTTTGCACGTCCAGAGAGTGAGGTCTTTCACGCTAAATGTGCCAAGGCGATTTTTAACATGCGGCGTACAGGTTCAGCCGCACCCCACAGCAATTGGTCGCCGACGGTGAACGCGGTGAGGTATTCCGGCCCCAAGTTCATTTTGCGGATACGCCCCACCGGAACCGTCAGCGTGCCAGAAGCTTGTACGGGAGTCAGACCGTGCAACGTCGATTCCTTGTCATTCGGAATGACCTTCACCCATTCGTTGTGGCTGGCAATGATGCTTTCGATTTCAGCCAGCGGCAAATCCTGCTTGAGCTTGATGGTGAAACCTTGCGAGTGGCAACGCATTGCGCCGATACGCACGCACTGTCCGTCGACGGGGATGAGGTTCGCCGCCGTTTTGCCGAGAATTTTGTTGGTCTCGGCAATGCCTTTCCACTCTTCCTTGGTTTGACCGTTTTCCCAGAGCTTGTCGATCCACGGGATCAGGCTGCCTGCCAAGGGTGCACCGAAGTTGGCGGTGGAAAGCGTGCCGTCATTCAATTTCGCGGTGACTTTGGTGTCGATGTCGAGAATCGCGGAAGCAGGGTCTGCCAGCAAATCACCGACTTCGCCGTTGAGTTCGCCCATTTGGGTGAGCAATTCGCGCATGTTTTTCGCGCCCGCACCGGAAGCGGCTTGGTAAGTCATGGAGGTGATCCATTCGACTAAACCTTTTTCAAACAAGCCGCCCAAGGCCATCAGCATCAGGGAAACGGTGCAGTTGCCGCCGATGTAATTCTTGATGCCGCTTTGCAAACCTGCGTCGATGACGTTGCGGTTTACCGGGTCAAGTACGATGATGGCGTCATCAGCCATGCGCAAGGTGGAAGCCGCGTCAATCCAATAGCCATTCCAGCGGGCGCGAAGTGGGGCGTAAACCGCATTGGTGTAATCGCCGCCTTGGCAGGAGAGGATAATGTCCATTTCCGCCAGCTTGTCGATATTCATCGCATCTTCCAGCGGTTTCGCGCCCATGCCTACGTCAGGGCCGGGTTTGCCGGACTGTGAAGTGGTGAAAAATACTGGCTCAAAGCCCTGAAAATCGTTTTCCGCACGCATCCGTTCCATCAGTACCGAACCGACCATACCGCGCCAACCGACAAAACCAACCTTTACCATCACAAACTCCGTCAAACAAGGAATACGGGTCGCCCCACTGCTGCACCCGCGAATAGGGGTAAGAGTGTAGCACCGTCAGTGATAGAGCAAAACAGCAATGCACAAGCAGAACTAGCGGAACGTTTGTTTGTAGGGGCAGCCCCCCGTGTCTGCCCTCTTTGCTTGAAGAAGGGCAGACACGGGGGTCTGCCCCTACCGAATTTTTAGATGCCCTCGGCATAAACCTCTGCTGTCATCGTGGCGAATCTTTCCGCCGTCACCACTTTCATTACTCAATTTTTTATCATTTTTAGTTGATTAAGCCGCTCATTCTTCCTCGGCAACAGTCGATCACAAACGGTCGAACGCCTCCGGCTCAACATCCG
>JBEUIR010000581.1:0-1572 GCA_040415395.1 Candidatus Thiothrix namsaraevi | reverse complement strand
ATTATGCAAACCCTGCTTACCCGCAAAACCATCTCCATGACCGAGTTACGTGAACCTGCCAAAGTATTCAATCAGGCTGGGGATAGCCCTATCGCTATTTTAAACCGCAATCAGGTAATCGGCTATTTTGTCCCCGTGGCTGCGGTTGAAAATATCCAGACCCGCGCCGCAGGGCTGGATGTCACCAAGCAGGCTTTTGCCCAACAAAAAGCACGGCTTGCCCCTGCTTTGGCTTATCTTCGGGATAAATGATGGAGTTCGTGCTGCTAACGGTGGGGGATGTGGAATACCTCCACGAACAAGTGCTGTATCCGGGTGAATTGGCGGGGTCGGCTGGTGATAAGTCGCTGGCTGGCGTATTGGCAAGAGTGGAAAACCGTCTGGCTTACGGGATGATTAGCGATGCCTATGAACTGGCTGCTACCTATGCCGTGGTCTTGGCGGTCGGTCATGTATTCAACGATGGTAATAAGCGCACCGCTTTTACCTGCATGAATATCAGTCTAGCCCTGAACGGCATTGAACCCACCTTTGATGTAATGGAAGCCGCTGATCTGATCATTGAAGCCGCCCAAGGTCGGGTGGATGAAGCCGCTTTATCAGAATGGCTACGCCAAACTGCTACTTGAACCACACCGCGAGGCACGAAACCCACCATTCCCCAACGCCATCAACACAACCACACGCCGAAGATGGTGGGATTCGCAAGCTCATCCCACCCTACAAAACATCAATCGAGTTTGACCCTTTCCGTTTCTTACGCTGCTTTTTTCAGCGTGAAATCGGTATGAATCGCCACGTAAGGTGTGCTGATGCCGTTTGCACCCTGCTCAATGACACCTTCGGCGAGCAAGACATTCAAGTCTTCTTGCAGATGCTGGGTACTCGCCCCCATTAAGCGGGATAATTCGGGCAAGCTGACGGGCTTGGCTTGTTGTTGCAAACACGCAATGATTTCCCAACGCTTCAGGGTAAACACCCTAAACAGTTGGGCAGAGGTGGCATAGGTTAAGGCTTCGCCTTGATATTCAACGGTTTTCCATGCACGGATGGCACTTTGACGCATATCTCGCATGGCACTTTGTGAGTCCATGAGACTAATCGTTAAGGTTCTCATAGGCCATCTCTCCGACTGCCCAACACTGGCTGAGGCACTTCCCAAATGACCATTTCCATCTTTTTACCATCGGCAAAAGTGTGGCGTTTACGGTGAATTAATGTTGCTGTCATGTACCCAATAGTGGCAACAGCAATCCGGGTTGTCAATGAAGCTGGTGGGATTCGCAGGCTCATCCCACCCTACGTGTTCGCTGCCAGCCAGCTTAACGCCTTTGCCAAGGCTTCCTCTGCGCTGGAGGCATTGCCAACCAACGCCCAGCCTGCATACGCGACATAGGCATCCTTGCTGTAGCTGTTCCATTTCACGTCGTAGCGTTTGCCGTTGCGGGGGGAGGTGACAGAACCGATGATGACGGCTGATGACATGGCGTGGTACTCTTGTTGGTTGAAATGAAGGCAAAATTATTCAAAGCCTCCCTCCGATCCACTACGCACTAAACGTACATAACCGCC
>JBEUIR010000580.1:0-1572 GCA_040415395.1 Candidatus Thiothrix namsaraevi | reverse complement strand
CGTGATATGCACGATGCGCAAGCCTTGGTGCAACGTTTCCGTGGCATGGCGGCAACACTCGACGCGCTCAAACAGGTACAACATTATTGGGTACAAACCTTGAGCACCGTGCAGGTGGAAACGCCTGATCCTGCGGTGAATATGCTCACTAACGGCTGGCTGCTATACCAAACGCTGGGTTGCCGCTTGTGGGGACGCAGCGGCTATTACCAATCCGGCGGCGCATTCGGTTTCCGCGACCAATTGCAGGATGTGATGGCGCTGGTTCATGCCGAACCGCACAAAGTCCGCGAACATTTGCTGCTGTGTGCGGGGCATCAGTTTAGCGAAGGCGATGTGCAACACTGGTGGCATCCGCCGTCCGACCGTGGGGTGCGCACCCAATGTTCCGATGATTATTTGTGGTTGCCGTTAGTGACATGCCGTTACATTTTGACCACGGGCGACGTGACGGTGCTGGATGAGCAACGCGGTTTCCTCAGCGGGCGGGCGGTGAATGCCGGGGAAGATTCGTACTACGACTTGCCGGGGCATTCGGCTGAAACTGCCAGCCTGTACCAGCATTGCGTCCGCGCCATTTTGCACGGCTTGCGCTTTGGCGAACACGGTTTGCCGCTGATGGGGTCGGGCGACTGGAATGACGGTATGAATCTGGTCGGCATCGAAGGCAAAGGCGAAAGCATCTGGCTGGGCTTTTTCCTGTGCGAAGTGCTGGGGCAATTTGCCGAACTCGCACAGCAGCGCAATGACATTCCCTTCGCCGAACGTTGCCAGCAAGAACGTTACCAATTGCGCCAAAATCTCGAACGCCACGGCTGGGATGGCGCATGGTATCGCCGCGCCTACTTTGACGACGGCACGCCCTTGGGTTCGAGCAGCAACCCGGAATGCCAGATTGATTCGATTGCACAAAGCTGGTCGGTACTTTCAGGGGTCGGCTCACCTGAACGCACCGCGCAGGCAATGCAATCGCTGAATACGCATCTGGTGCGCCGCGACCATGCACTGGTGCAATTGTTAGACCCGCCGTTCAATACCTCCGCCTTGAACCCCGGTTATATCCGGGGCTATGTGCCGGGGGTGCGCGAAAACGGCGGGCAATACACCCATGCAGCAATTTGGGCAGCGATGGCGTTTGCGCGTTTGGGCGACAGCGCACGGGCGTGGGAATTGCTGGGGATGATTAACCCGATCAACCACGCCACTTCCCCGCAAGCCGTGGCAACGTACAAGGTCGAGCCGTATGTGATTGCCGCCGACGTGTACGGCGTTGCCCCGCATACCGGACGCGGCGGCTGGACGTGGTATACCGGCTCGGCAAGCTGGATGTACCGGCTGATTACCGAATCGTTGCTGGGCTTGCGGCGCGAAGGCGATAGTTTGCGCTTTGAACCGTGTTTACCGCCAGAGTGGACGGAATTCAAAATGCATTACCGTTATCGGGAAACGCTTTACCATATTGTGGTTTCGCAATTAAACGCGCAGGAATGTGACAATTTCGTGACATTAGATGGTATTAATCAACCTAACGGTTTTATTCCCTTACTGGATGATCATATTGAACATCACGTT
>JBEUIR010000579.1:0-1574 GCA_040415395.1 Candidatus Thiothrix namsaraevi | reverse complement strand
GACCGTGCGCGGGTCAGGTAAGCCCATCAGTTTGCAGGTAATGATGGCGGCAGAAATGGAACCGAGCAGGTAAGCCAGTGCAATCAGCAAATAGACCATGGTGAAGATCCGTGTAACGTTGTTATGTAAAGTCGCAATGCTATCAGATAAGCATGGGGGCATACAGTCAGCATCCGCCATTCCGCCACGTTTCCTCCCGATTGTCTCGTTGCCTATCTATGCTAAAGTAGCCAACTTTTAATACCAGACGACTTGCACAGGGGGAAATGAGATGAGTGATCAACAGAAAATAGCGGATAGCCCGACAACCGATATACCTAATAAGGCTGAAGACGCTTTGGATATGACGCTGGAGCAGATTCAGGAGGAAGCCCGCCAGCAAGCCGCACAGCAGCAGCTCGTGATGCAGCAATTGTCGGGGGACATTGAGGCGACTTTTGAGCGCATCCAGCAAAGTATTCAGGATCGGGAACAGGTTCAGTACAACGTTACCCACGAATTGCTGGACAGTATTCGCGCCCGCTTCGCTGCCTATGACGAACAGCGCGAACGCATTTTGGAAAGCATGACCCAGCGGGAACACGCGCAAAATGTCGTAACGCAAGAATTGCTGGAAAGCATCAGCAAGCGCTTTACCTTGCAGGAAGAGCAGCGCGAAAACATTCTGCAAGGCTTGCGCAGCGCCTTTGAACAGATTCAGCAGGACAATCAAGAACGCGATTCCCACCATGATGAAATGCTGGATACACTGGCGCAGCGGATGCGTGACATGTATCAGGAAATGCAGAACAGCAGCCAGATGCGTGACCAAAGCCAAGAAAAAATGCTGCAATCCCTGACGGGGCATCTAAAACTGATGCAAGAAGAAATGCGTCAGGAACAACACGAACACGAAGCCCGCATCGAAACCGAACGCCAACGTCAGGAACGCAATTTCCGCCGCGCCCGCTGGATGAGTGTACCGGGGTTGGTGTTGGCGGGTTTGGCTGCTATGTATATGCTGCATGTGGTGAATGTCATGGAAAACGCGATGAGTTCCATGAGCAGTAATATGACCAGCATTACCGGCACAATGGCTAATATGTCCACACAAATGCAGGACATCACCGCATACACCCAAACCATGTCAGCCTCTGTTTCCAGTATGCAGCCGATGGCGGCGGATGTGCGTGATATGAGTGGCAATATGGCGGTGATGACCCAAAACGTACAGGGTATGCAGCACAGTACTCAGCAATTGAACCAGCACGTTGCTTATTTGGGGCAGGATGTTAACCGCTTGAGCGGTGAGGTTGCGCCCACCATGAAAGGGATGCGGGCGTTTATGCCGTGGGAGTGGTAATCCTCGACACAATAACGTCATAACCGGACTTGAAATGTCATCGTTCTCAATACGAGAATGAACATCGCAATCTATTTTGTATAGTAAAAGGATTTTCATGAGCCAGACCCCCAATATTCTTCAGTACGAATCAACTATCTGGGCAACCGCTGACCTGTTGCGGGGGTGTGGTATCAAGGAGTCTGAATGGCCGTCCTACATGATGCCGTTTTTTGCCCTGATGATGGTGGAA
>JBEUIR010000578.1:0-1588 GCA_040415395.1 Candidatus Thiothrix namsaraevi | reverse complement strand
AAAAATGCCCGATAGGTGAATCAGACCGTACCGGGCAAAGGAAAATATTACATGACTGATTATACAGACCTGATAAGCCACATGCACAAAAATATAGGCTATTCATTCGACAACCTGAAAGAGGATGGCTTATGGCATGACGGCGGCAATGTCCCCAACAAGGGCAAATGCCGTTACATCGTTATCCATCACGTTAAGGGTGTGATTGTCCGTTACCACGATCACCGTCAAGGCGATGAATACTTTACGTGGAAATCATGGGGTACTGATAACACCAGACTTTCACCCGAAGAATACGCCCGCAAAAAAGCCGAAATTGACGCACACAACGCACGGCAGCAAGAAGCGGCGGCATTGGCAAGGGCGCAACGTATCGCCCAACAACGGCAAACGTGGGCAACCTCACAGCCTGCTAATCCCGAACACCCGTATTTACTCAGAAAGCAGGTGGGCGCGTTTGGTATCCGCCAACGTGGTGAAGCCCTGCTTATCCCCATTCGTGACGTATCCGGGCAACTGCAAGCCTTGCAATACATCTATGCCGTGAAGCGCGAAATGGCAGACGGCGGGCTATCTGACAAACAGATATTCGGCAGCAAGCGCGGCAACTTCCACCACATCGGCAAGCCTGAAACCCCAACGGATACGGTTTATGTGTGTGAGGGCTACGCAACCGGCGCAACCATCCACCAGATTACCGGGCAATGTGTTGTTATAGCGTTTGATGCGGGCAACCTAACCCCAGTGGGGCAGGCGATACGCACACGCTACCCACAAGCCGAATTAGTGTTTTGTGCCGACAATGACTTAGGCGTTAAGGCTGGCAATATCGAAAACCCCGGCGTTCATTTTGCGAAACAAGCCGCTATTGCCTGCAATGGCTACCTAATCACCCCGAAAACCAGCGTTAAAGCCGACTTTAACGACCTGATGACCACTACCAGCGAGGCGGCATAACATGGCTATTAACGCGAAAATATTACACATGGCGACTATCGAAAGACCTGCCTTTCAGTGGGACGCACCCGAACCACTCACACAACAAAGTCATGCCGCACCGTACCCGATGGATGCACTACCCGGCATCATTGGCGGCGCAATTCGTGAGGTAGTGGAAATCGTTAAATGCCCGGCGGCACTCGCTGCAAACTCTGCTTTGTCGGTACTGGCGACAGCTTGCCAAGGTATGGCGAACGTACAACCTCACCTAGGCTTGAAGCCCTCACCCTTAAGCCTGTTTATGCTGGTAATCGGCGCATCAGGTGAGCGAAAAACAACGGCAGACAATAAATATGCAGAGGTGCTAGGTGATTGGTGCAAAGCCAAAACGCAAGAGCTTGAACCAGAACTGAGGGCGTACAAGGCAGAACTTGCAAGCTGGAACGCCCAAAAGCGCGGATTAGAAAAAGCGATTGAATCAGCGTCATCGAAAGGTAAGCATGAAGAGGTTGAAAAGGCTCAGGATAAACTTATCTGGCTGGAACAACATCGACCAACCGAGGTTTACGCCCCTGATATGACGATGGAAGACACCACCCCTGAATCTATCGCTTACGACCTAATGCACAAGTGGTCATCAATCGGCATC
>JBEUIR010000577.1:0-1593 GCA_040415395.1 Candidatus Thiothrix namsaraevi | reverse complement strand
CACCTCCTCCCACAATGACCCCCGGAATATGGAAACGCGGCACGGCTTACGGCGGCAATGCGCATTTTAACTTTGCCCCGTCACGCGATACTTTGAACAGTTATGCGGAGATTTTGGATGATGATGCCTTGCGCACATTAGTGAGTGACGGCTTATTTTGGGATAGGGTGGTCGCAGTCGAACCAGCAGGTGAAGCTGAAGTCTTTGATTTAACTGTTCCGGGTAATGCCTGTTGGTTGGCGGATGGGATTGTGAGCCATAATTCGGGCGCGATTGAACAAGATGCAGATTTAATCATCTTCATCTACCGTGATGAAGTCTACAACCCCGAATCTCCCGACAAAGGCACGGCAGAAATTATCATTGCCAAGCAGCGTAACGGGCCGATTGGCAGTTTGCGGTTAACGTTCCTCGGTAAATACACCCGTTTTGAGAATTTTACCCCTGACATTTATACCCCAGGATTTGAATAATTGGCACAAACCGCTACACTGCCCGCATGAAACGATCTGCACGCGCCATTATTGATACTGCTGCCCTGCGGCATAACCTTGCACGCTGCCGCGAAGCTGCGCCTAATAGTTTGGCAATGGCGGTAATCAAAGCCAATGCTTACGGGCATAATATGCTCAAAGCGGCTGAAGCCCTCAGCAATGCGAACGGTTTTGCGGTCTCATGCCTGCCGGAAGCGACAGAATTGCGTCAGGCACGTTTTATCCACCCCATTTTGGTATTGCAGGGTTTTAATAACCTTCAGGGTATGAAAGTTGCTGCCGAACACCGTTTCCGTGTCGTGTTGCATGACCTTTCCCAACTCGAATTGCTCGATAGTGCGCCTGCTGCGGTGAAAGTGGATGTTGCGTTGAAACTGGATACCGGAATGCACCGTCTGGGGTTTCCGGTCGAGCAAGCGCAGCATTTATTTGCACGCTTGGTTAAACACCCAAACGTCAAGCCCAATCCGTGGCTAATGACGCACATGGCGTGCGCCGATGAGTTAGACAGTGACAAAACCCCGCAGCAACTGGAACGCTTTGCCAAATACACCGCTGGGTTGCAAGCACCGCGTAGCATCGGTAATTCCGCCAGCATTTTGGGTTGGCCGCAAACCCACGTGAACTGGGTACGCCCCGGCATTATGCTGTATGGCTCGTCTCCGTTTGTGAATGGCGATGCTAAACGTGACGGTTTACAGCCGGTGATGAGCTTGGTGGCACCGCTGATTTCTATCCATACCATTCCGAAAGGCGAAAGTATTGGTTATGGGGCAAGCTGGATATGCCCGGAGGATACCCGCACTGGCGTAGTGGCGATTGGTTATGCCGACGGTTATCCACGCCATGCACCAACAGGAACACCGGTTTGGATCAACGGCAAGCAAACGCGCCTGCTAGGGCGTGTGTCGATGGATATGATCGTGATCGACCTCACCGCCATTGAAGCACGGGTTGGGGATCAGGTTGAACTATGGGGCAAGCACCTTTCCGTTGATAGAGTTGCCCAAGCCGCAGGGACAATTAGTTACGAAATCCTGTGCAATGCAGGTAATCTTTGCAGGCATGAATATCTCTGATGAAATAAATCTTTTTTTAT
>JBEUIR010000576.1:0-1594 GCA_040415395.1 Candidatus Thiothrix namsaraevi | reverse complement strand
TAAATAAATAGTACGATTTGAGCAAACTAAATTATCTTATTGATAATGATTAAATTTTTCCCCACAGGTCATGTTCATCAGCGTGGGTAATGTGCACTTGCACAAATTCACCCACCGGCAACTCGACACCTTCGATGATCACTTGCCCGTCAATTTCGGGTGCGTCACGGTGAGTACGTGCAATACTTTGCCCGTCACCTGCCTCGTCCACCAGTACCGTCATGGTCTTGCCAATCAAACGGCTGAGCTTGGCAGCGCTGATTTCGGCTTGTAATTCCATGAAACGTTCCAGACGCTCCTCTTTGACTTCTTCCGGCACTGCGCCGTCGATAGCGTTAGCGTCTGCGCCCTTAACTGGCGAATAAGTGAATGCGCCTACGCGGTCGAGTTGCGCTTCCTCCAAGAAATCCAGCAAGGTTTCAAAGTCATCTTCCGTTTCACCGGGGAAACCCACAATGAAGGTACTTCGTACTGCAATCTCCGGGCAGGTTGCCCGCCATTTGCCCAAACGTTCCAGCACTTTTTCCGCATGAGCTGGGCGGCGCATGTTTTTCAAAACCGTGGGGCTGGCGTGTTGGAAAGGAATATCCAGATACGGCAAAATTTTGCCCTCAGCCATTAACGGCAACAGGTTATCCACATGCGGATACGGGTAGACGTAATGCAAGCGCACCCACACGCCCATGTCACCTAAGGCTTCGGCTAATTGCTGCGAATGCGTTTTGATCGGGCGACCTTGCCAGAAACCTGTGCGGTATTTCACATCAATTCCATACGCGCTGGTGTCTTGCGAAATCACCAATAATTCCTTCACACCGGCATTCACCAGATTTTCGGCTTCCTGCAATACATCCCCAATCGGGCGCGACACCAAATCGCCACGTAAGGAGGGAATAATGCAAAACGAACAACGGTGGTTGCAGCCTTCCGAGATTTTCAGGTAAGCATAATGGCGCGGGGTCAGGCGCACCCCTTGCGGTGGAATCAGGTGCATGTACGGGTCATGCAAGGGCGGCAAATGCTGATGCACCGATTGCATCACCGCTTCATACGCATGAGGGCCGGTCACGGCGAGTACGTTGGGGTAAGCATCCAGCACCGTGCTTGCATTCGCCCCCAAGCAGCCGGTCACAATCACTTTGCCGTTTTCATCGAGCGCTTCGCCGATCGCTTCCAGCGACTCTTCTACCGCAGAATCAATAAAACCGCAGGTATTCACCACCACCAAATCGGCATCGTCGTAACTGCCGCTGATTTCGTAACCTTCGGCACGCAATTGAGTAAGGATACGTTCGGAATCCACCAATGCCTTGGGGCAACCGAGACTGACAAAACCGACACGGGGCTGAGCTTGTTTCATAGCGAATAACAGGTAAGTGATTGGAAAGGCGGTAATGATAGCGGATCTCGACACATTATGCTCTGGTATCCATGCAAATTGGCTGTAACACAACATCTTGTGTCAAGAACTTTTCGCAATGGCTATGGAGTTATGCACACAACACAAGATATGGTGAAAGCGTCTCAACACCAGCGAATTCTGGAAATTAATCCCCAACAAAAACAGCAGCGCGATCAACACCAATAGCCCCAC
>JBEUIR010000575.1:0-1595 GCA_040415395.1 Candidatus Thiothrix namsaraevi | reverse complement strand
AACGCCACCCCAGCGGCAATGACACGGGCGTGTTCGCCGTAGGTACGGGTGGTTGTCTTGCTGAAGTCCACGACAGTTGTCGTTGCACCGAAGTCAAGTGCCGTGGCACTCATAACCCCCAAATGGTTACGGTGTTGGGCTGACAAAAAGTAACTACCTGCTGGCAAGCCTTTTAGCTCGAACGTGTTTCCCCCCGTTTGCGCATCTACAATATCACCATCACGCTGAACCACACCTGTCACACGCGCTTTCACGAGAGTGGGATCCGCCGCATCACGCAATTCCAGTAATACCCAATCGACCGGCGCATTATTGCCAGTGGTGCTTAAGACAGTGCTGGCAAGCGTTTGGCTGCCGATCATGGGGGCATCTGTCACCTCATACGGCGTCGTGCTGGGAAGCTGATTTTTAGTGCGTAAAGTATCCCGCATCAGTTTCGTGCTGCTATCAAAAGCACCTTGCAGCAATACCCGTGCCTGAAGCTTTAGCGTCGTCGGGGCGATACACGTTGCCGCACAACCGTAATTATCCGCATAGTTGTTGCTATCGGCTGTACCCCAGCCCAAATTGGCAAATTGGTTGCCGGGGTTGGTGCCGGTTGAATTCGGTAATGCATTGAATGGATCGTTGGCATTGTCCATCAGTGCGACCGAGCCAAGGCAAGCCCCGCTGTTGGCAAAGCTAAATACTTCCAGTTCCTTGCCCGCTTGCCAGGGGAATGCTTTGACGTCGCTGGGATTCATGGTGAAGGATAAATAATCAACGCTGGTGTCTTCCTTGGGGGCGTTAACCCGCGAGCTTTCTGTCCAGGTAATGCCTTTGAGTGCGGATGTAATATTGCTGACTTTGAAGCTGTCAGCGCCGCTGGCATGGGGCATTTTAAGTGTTACCTGACTGGTCAGGTTCATATTGGGCGTTGGGTTGCTGCCCGGATACATGTAAACGTGGTAACGCTGGTCATCTTTATTCCAGTCTACACGGTAATAAACATTATTCGCCAAGGGTGCGGCGGGTGTGCGCAGGCATTCAACCGCACAACTGGCTGGTGAGCCGTAGTTACCAAGGTAATCGTTATCAGCACTCGAACCCCAACCCGCATTGGCAAACTGATTGCTGGGGTTAGTGCTGGTGGAGTTTTGGGGATTCGTCGGCGGTTGGTTGAAGGGGTCAGTAGCGTTATCCAATAACGCGACCGCGCCGAGACACGGGCCTGCATTTTTAAAGCTAAAGGCTTCTTGTTCTTCACCGGCTTTGAAGGCGAATGCTTTTACATCCAGCGGTGTGAAGGCAAAGGAAAGGTAATCCACCCTAGGATCTTCCGGGGGAGCAACCACCTGTGACCCCAGTGACCAAGCAGTGCCGGGTTTGGATTGAATATCGGTCACGCTGAACCGGTGTTCACCAGTCCCGTGAGGAACCCGCAGCGTGACTTGCCCTGTGAGGCTTAAGTCGGGAGAGGGTGTGCTGCTAGGGCGGAGATAGACACGGTAACGCTCATGTGTGGCATCCCATGCCACCCGATACGCTACACCGCCATCACTGGCTAATGCAACGGCGCTAAGTTGCATCAGTAACAGTAACGTGAGGCAGTGAAT
>JBEUIR010000574.1:0-1595 GCA_040415395.1 Candidatus Thiothrix namsaraevi | reverse complement strand
TCACGGGACATTAGCTCAGTCGGTAGAGCATCTGACTTTTAATTAGGTGGTCGTGCGTTCGAGTCGCACATGTCCCACCATACAAAACAAAGGGTTGCAGTTTAAAACTGCAACCCTTTTTTGTTGGCAAGCCGCTTCAGGTGTCCTTTTTCTGTTTTGACTACCTTCAAAATACCCTCATTGATTTTTTGGCATGATTCACCGGTAACGTTCAAGCACAAAAAAGCCGGAACAATGCCCGGCTATTGGTGGTGATTCGATGCTGGTAATCATGCCACTTTTCGATGGTCGGCAATGTAGCCTTTCAGTGCTTCATCTAGCCTTGTCTGCCAGCCTTCGCCGCTTTCCCTGAAATACTCCACCACCTCAGAAGATAGCCGGATAGTAATCCGCTCTTTGGTGGGTGCTTTTTGCTTACCACGTTTCTGGATGATTTGTGCCAGTGCTGGCAACACCTCACCGATGGGGCGGAATGCTGCCATGTCTTCCGCTGTCAGTTCGCGTACTTCGCCGCTGTCGTCTGTCAGGTGTTCAACACGGGTGATATTGTCGTTCATACATGCTCAACCAAATCAAACGGTAAATCCCGGTGTGCAATGTTCCAAGCGTTCTTTTTCGGGTCATAGTCAATCTTCATCTTACATCCTAATTGTATGCACAATATGACTATAGAGCAATTTTGAAAGGAATGGCATTACAGCCACCAGATTCATAATCAATCCACATACAAATTCCGCCGCCGACAGAAAGATACCAAAATGTAACGAGTCCCCTTAGTCGTCGGGCGACCACCATGCGGGTGTGTAATGCAAGGAAATAAGGTGCAATAACCGTTTTTCGGATTCGCCAGCACCTGATGACGCGGAAACCAAGTGCCACCGCCTTCAAAATCGGTATTCAAGCCTACCGTGAAGGTGTAATCACCGAAATCTTGGTGTATTGAGAGCAATTGCTGATCTTCAGCACGATAACGTGCCATGAAACTTTCTTCTGCCATGGTTTCCAGCCAGCGTCGCCCTTCCAAGCGCCAATGCTGACGTGCTACTGGGTGACAAAACTCCTCCAACACTTTGTGGTACATGTCATCCAGCCCAAGGTCGCGTAACAAAACATCCGTAGTTGGATAAAAACTGTGGCGATCCGTCGACCATTGCGCTTGCCGTTCAGCCGACTCAATGATTTCTTGGCAAAAAGCATGAGTGAATAAGGGGAAGTGGTAAATATCAGGCCCCAGCGTCTCTACCACTAGGTCAATTTCTTTACTGCGGGTTCCGGCGGCAATGTATTTTTGTACCCATGCATCCCAGTTATCTTCCCAAGATGCCAGTGTAATCTCGTCCATTGAGGTGCTCCACGATACTGCGTTAATCACTTCACAGTATGCAGGTAAGAGCCGCCTAGAGCAGAACGCCGCAAGCCAAGCGGCTTTATTCCGCAGATAATTGTGCCGCTACCCTGCTTGATTACCGGACGTGACGACACGGTAAGATTTAATCAAGGTTTGCCCCTGCTCTTGTGGCTTGAGTTGATTCGATTGCGCAGGTACTTCCACCGTTAATTCCACTAAGATATGTTGGTTGCCCTGTTGGGTTTCC
>JBEUIR010000573.1:0-1596 GCA_040415395.1 Candidatus Thiothrix namsaraevi | reverse complement strand
AGCCAGCTACCAATAGTTTCCGCGTTCTTGGGGTCACACATCCCCGACAGCAACAGACGACTTTCCATGATCTTGGTTTCTTCGGTAATCAGCTTTTCCTGAGAGCTGGCAACCTTCTCCAAGTAGCCAACCTGTTCGGTGGATTCTGTCACGCCTTGCTGTACCCGTACCGCTGAACGTGCCTCCAAACTGCGGTATAACGCCAGCTCACGCACCGCATGGTTACGGCCTGCAATCGCGCTGATGAAATCCGCAACCGCCTTGGCCGTATCTTTGCGGCGGGTATATTCGCGTTCTTTCTCCCGGTCGAGTTCCTTCCCGGAATACAGCGGCATCGAGGCGACAATGCCCACGTAGTTTCTGCCCAGCCCGGTTGTGGTGTCTTGCAGGTCTAACACATCACTGGAGCGGATCGCGGCGCGTAAATCCACGTCAATGTCGAATTTGCTCTTTTCCGGGTAGCAGCCCAGTACCGACTTGTAAATTGCGTCGGCATCCAGCGCAGGGGCTTGTACAAGGGCAGCGGGTTTGTCGTGGTAGTCCAGCCCGTCATCTACCATTGTCGGTGTTTTGTAGATTTTGGGTTCTGGCGGCTTTTCCGCTTCGCCACTTTTCCAAGGCCACCATGCCGGGGCGGTTTCGCTGGATACTTTGGTATCCTCACCCTCAGCACCAGCCGGGGCAGTGACACCCGCCAAGCGCAGGGTTTCGGCTTTCACCGCGTCGTAGTCGCTGGTTTCCTCTGCACTGGCGCTAATCGGCACGAGCAGCACGGCGACCAGAGCCAAGCATTTTAAGCCCACCCAGCACCATTGCGGCTTCAAACCAGCCAGCAGCGAGACAGGCGACCAAGACCGCCCACATGAATAAATTGGTTGCGTCATAGGAAACATCCGTATCAAGTCTAAAAATCTGTGGGTCACGCCGCATGACGACGGTACGCAGGTTAGGCGGCATCCGTTGCTCTTCGCTGGCGGTGATCACGAACAGGCGCGAAGCCAGCACACATTTACGGGCAATCTGGAGCTTGCGGCCTGCGAGCTTGTGCGCGTCATCAATGAACAGCACAGCCTTGGTATCTTTGCAGTAGTCGGGTAGGGCTTCAGCGCGGTCATGTTGTTTAAGGGCTTTCCACGGTACACGCGCTGTGGCGGGATCAGCCGCTTCTTCGGTCACGCGCAAACCTTCCCACCATTTTTCCACGTCAGGCTCATCGCACCAGGCGGACAGTGGGCTAAGGGTGTTGAGGTAGAGCGGGGAGGTTTTTGACTTTGTTCCCCAGATTTCTCGTGCGTGTTCGTGCAGACGTTCCACCCACTTGGTTTTGCCGGAGTCGTGCGCACCCGTCACCAAGATCGAGCGTTTGGTGGAAATCGGTTCTTCGCTAATGGTATTGCCCATGCGCTTGGTTTTGGTCACGTACAGCGGTACGGCGTAACGGCTGCCGTCGGCGCGTAATTGCCCCGTGCCACGGCGTATTTTTAAGAATTCCATGCCTTGTTATTCGCTTTTTTGTCGTCTGTTATTGTTGGACACATCCGCCACCGACCCCGAAAGCTGTATGGGGTAAAAGTTAAGTGGCTGAAAACCTTGTGG
>JBEUIR010000572.1:0-1600 GCA_040415395.1 Candidatus Thiothrix namsaraevi | reverse complement strand
CTACATGCGCGTAACCCGTCCCGGCTTGCCCAAACCTTACAAGGATGTGTTTTCACCGTCTGCCTTAGCCTCTGCCAATGAATTCAAGAATCGGCTGCTGAATGTAGCGGCGGGTGTCATGTTCACCGGCAACACCAAGCAATTGGAATATCACCAGCAAGAATACTGGTTCAATACTGCCAATCTGCCCGAAGTGCAGACCATCAACTTTTTGGGCTATGCGCGTGAATTGGGCGGCTGGATATTCCCTAAACAGGCGGTATTCAATGGCGTGTTACATCAGGTGAATGAAGATGATTTTATCGACCTGCCCGACGGTAGACAGGTAAAAACCTCATTCCGCCAAGATACCGTTACCATCGGCAAAGTAGAGGATTCTCACCAGCCGCAACTATGGCTAGAGGACTTTAAAACCGCGTTTGGTGTGAAAGGCGTGGCAGCGCTGGCATTTTGGGCGGGTTCGTTTTTTGCCGAACAGATACGCAAGAAACAAGCGTCTTACCCATTCTTGGAGCTGTCAGGCGAACCCGGCACGGGCAAAACCACCTTGTTGCAATTTCTTTGGAAGTTAAGTGGGCGGGAAGGGTACGAAGGCATAGAGCTTTCTAAAGCCAGCCATGCCGGGCGCTGGCGCTCACTGGAACAATTAGCCAACTTGCCCTTAGTCCTGATGGAAGGCGACCGCAGCGAAGCCAGCCACCAGAAAAAGGCATTCGATTTGAACGAAGCCAAGGGTTTATACAACGGTAGCGGGATGCGGGCGGTAGGGGTACGCAACGGCGGCAATGAGACCCGTGACCCACCATTCAGAGGTGCGTTGATCATTGCGCAAAATGCGGCGGTAGAATCCGAACGGGCAGTGATGGAGCGGATTGTACGCATCCACTGGGACAAATCGCACTTCAGCACCAACGGGCGTTACGCATCTGAAAAATTGCGCAGTCTGGACATGGAACACATCAACGGCTTCATGACCGCCTGCATTACCCAAGAGAAGCGTTTCATGGAAAAGTACCTTGAAGGCTATCAGATTGCCATGCAGCACTTGGGCAAAGATGACAAGCTCAATAACCAGCGTATTAACCAGAATCACGCGCAAATCATGGGCATTGCACATGCACTGAAAGCCACCGGCATTTTAAGCGGCTTACTGCCCAGTGATATGGAAGCACTCGATAGCTACCTCAAAGGCTGCTGTAACGACCGTCACCAATGCCTTGAAGCCGATACCCCGGCAATGGCTGAATTCTGGGATATGTACCACTACTTGGAAGAGGAGGCGGGCGGCAAGATCAGGGTGAACCACAGCAAAGACCCCGCACGTATTGCGATCAGCATTAACCAGTTCCATGAAGCCATGATGGAAATGAAACAAAAGCCGCTGGACTTGATGCAATTACGGCGCGAATTGCGCTTAAGCAAGCGTTACCCCTTCATTGAACAGAAATCCATTTATTCAGCAATCACCCAAAAGTCAGTGCAATGCTTTATCTTTTCCGACAAAGAAGGGAAGGCTAACGCCTTGGCAGCATGACCGGCAAACAGGGCAACACAGAAACAACAACCGGGCAATGACCCGGTTTTTTTGTGCCTGTCCCTT
>JBEUIR010000571.1:0-1605 GCA_040415395.1 Candidatus Thiothrix namsaraevi | reverse complement strand
CATTGCTGGATTTACAAGGTTACGGCTGGTTGCTGCTCCAAGGTCTGCAAATGACCGTGCTGGTAGGACTGTGCGCGATGTTCATGGCAATCCTGTTCGGGTTGCTGGGCGCGTGGGGCAAGTTTTCGCACTCAAAGTTGGCGAATTGGGCGGCAGATACCTACACCACCGTGGTGCGCGGTGTGCCGGAGCTGATCCTGCTGTTGCTAGTGTATTACGGTGTGCCGAAGCTGATTCAGGATGGCGCGGCGGCGTTGGGGTACGAGTTGCGGCTCGACCTTAACCCGTTTGTGGCGGGCTTTATGACCATTGGCTTTATCTACGGCGCGTTTTGTACCGAAGTGCTGCGCGGGGCGTTTTTGTCCGTCCCGCGTGGGCAAATGGAAGCAGCACGGGCGATTGGCATGAGTAAAACACTGGCGTTCCGACGGGTGCAATTGCCACTGGCGATGCGCATGGCATTGCCGGGATTAGGCAATGTGTGGATGGTGTTGATCAAAGCCACCGCGCTGATTTCATTGATTCAACTGGATGAATTGATGCGTAATGCCAAACTCGCCGCCACCGCTACCCGCGAACCGTTTACCTTTTACTTTATTGCATCCCTGCTGTTCCTAGGCATTACCTTGGTGTCGATGTTGGTGTTGAAACGCGCCGAAACCTGGGCAAAACGCGGGGTGCGCGTATGAACTGGGAACTGATTTGGGACAGCTTGCCAAAATTGCTGGCGGGTGCGGGTGTCACTGTGCAACTGACCTTGTTCAGCCTTGCGCTTGGTTTGCTGTTAGCCGTACCGTTGGCATTGGCGCGGTTGTCACCCAATCCCTTGCTGAAGTATCCGACGGCGGGGTTTGTGTTTTATTTTCGGGGTACGCCGTTACTGGTGCAATTATTCTTGATTTATTACGGCAGTGGGCAATTCCGTGACGTGCTGAGTGATATGGGTTTGTGGACGTATTTTCGCAATGCGTGGTTTTGCGCGGTGCTGACCTTAACCTTGAATACGGCGGCGTATACGGCGGAAATTTTCCGAGGCGCGATTCAAGCCGTGCCGCGTGGTGAGATTGAGGCGGGCAAAGCGTTTGGGATGTCGGGTTGGTTGCTGTTTCGGCGTGTGACCTTGCCGAAAGCGTTTCGGATTGCGTTGCCTGCGTATGGCAATGAGGTGGTGTTTTTGTTGCAAGCCACGTCGTTAGTGAGCGCGATTACGGTGATTGATTTGACGGGTGCTGCGGATTTGATCCGCTCGAAAACCTTTGCGGTGTATGAAATGTACCTGACGGCGGCGGTGTTGTACTTGATCATGACGTATGTGCTGGTGTATGGCTTCCGGCTGCTGGAAAAGCGTTTGAATGCTTACCAACACAGATCGGCTTGAAGCAATCCCCACGCAATCGTCCACATAATGATGCCAATCAGGATGTCGAGGATTTGCCATGTTCTGGGCTTTTGGAAAAGCGGTGAGAGCAGTCTTGCGCCGTAGCCCAGCCCGAAAAACCAGATGCCGGATACGCTGACTGCGCCGAGCAGAAACCAATACTTTTCGTGTGAAGGCAATGTGCCAGCAACACTGCCGAGGATGACGACGGTATCGAGATACACATG
>JBEUIR010000570.1:0-1606 GCA_040415395.1 Candidatus Thiothrix namsaraevi | reverse complement strand
GTGAAGGCAGTCTGCTTTAGCATCGCGTCAGAAAGCGTTGTTTTGTCAACAGGGAGCAGTTGTACCGCTCGTTCAATGTGGGCAATGGCATTTGTACCGTACCCCAGACTTTGCTCCGCACGGGAAAGTGTGGACAAAATCCTGAATTCTTCGCCCAGCGTCAGCACAAGCTGGCACAGCTTTTCAGCTTCACGGTAGCGATTATTCCATTGCATATTAGCGGCAAGGCTGTAGCCGACTTTCACCGCAATATCCTGTTCCTGCCCCAGCACTGCCAGCCGCACGATTTCCAGCCCCCACGCCTCCGACCTGCCATCTTTGGTCGCGTCAAACAGGAATTGGCTGGCTTTGGCGGCGAGTGGCTGGCGTTCGCTCACAGCGAGGGTGTCGGCGAGCGCACTGTCGAGCAGGTTGGAGACGAAGTAGTGGTCGCCGTCGAGCGTAGGGGTGATTTCCACCAGCCCGACGCGGGCGGCGGTTTGCAGGTGTTGCGCGGTTTGTGGGTCATCGCTCAAGGCTGCGATGGCAGCAAGCACCACGGGCAGGCGGTAGAGCGCGGCACAGGCAAGCGTATGGCGCACGGCAGACGTTTGCGCGTCTACCAATTCGCTGATCAGCACCTCTTCGCGGAATCGCGCTTCTTCCTGTTCCAGCTTGTCGAGCAAGGCACTGACCGGCAGGTTGCGCTGTTGCAACACGCCATGCAGCCATTCCAGCAAACGCGGATTGCCCGCTGCCACTTCCACCGCCCGCAAGCACCGCAAACTGCGTTGCAACAAACGCCGCCGCCCAACAAACGCCGCCCAACAAACGCCGTCCGCACACCCGCCGTCACCACTTGTTCGCTGAACGACAACATACCGTCTTGCTGGCTGGATTCCCCGGTACGGCAACCGGACAGGAACACCACACGCGGCGCACTGTTGGCATCGCACAAAGTCTTCGCCAGTGCTTGCGGGGTAGCGGGAGCGCACCGACCCAACTCATCTTCCAGCAAAAACACCGGCTGACTGCTGGCTTTATCAAGGTCGGCATGACCGCTGAGGTGAATCACATCCGGGCTATCGGCACGCTCCGTCAGCCGCTCTGCCAAGCCTTGCAACGAACCGCTTTCTTCCACCTGCAAATCCAGCGGCTTGCGTGCCGTTGCTTGCAGGATACCGGATTCTTCCGCCTCGAAATCCAGCACCGGCTGCACATCCTCCGGCGAACTCGCCATGAACAACACCCCAAGCTGACGCTTTTGCGGCTGCCAGTCCTGCTTGCGTTCGGCGGGCGTCACACGGCGCAATGGCGTAAACCACTGGAACGGGTCAGCGCACAAAAATTTCACGCCATCGTGCAGCAATTCCCACGGCAAATGCCGCAAACCCGCCTCGCGCACATCCAACACCAAGGTCAGCGGCTGCTGCATCTGGCGCACCCGCCGCAACCAACCATTACTATGCCGATCGACCCAGTTGAACAAGTCTTGCCCGCGTTGTTCCAGATCAGGCGCATTCACGCGGTAATCTTGTGCCGCCAATGCCAACAGCGCATCAATCGCCGCCTGCTCAATCAGCGGAAACGTTAACCATGTGCCAGCCAACACCCGCAACTCAAAGCG
>JBEUIR010000569.1:0-1617 GCA_040415395.1 Candidatus Thiothrix namsaraevi | reverse complement strand
ATTTATCTTGGCTTTAGCATACCATTTGGGATGCAAAATGCTAGTAAAACCTGATTTCATAAATTTATTGTATTCAAACCGGATCAAGAGGTTATCTCACAATGGATAAGTTAATGCTGTACCGCCAAGCCATCAAAAATCTGCTGAAGGAATATGCCGACCTCTCCGCTGCTGATAAAGATGTGGATACCCAACTGCTGTTTGATGAACAGCATGATCATTACCAACTGATGCACGTTGGCTGGAAAAATGGGCATCGCATTTACGGTTCAGTCATCCATCTGGATTTGATCAATGGGAAAGTTTGGCTGCAACACAATGGTACAGAGGGCGATATTGCCCAAGAATTGATGGATCTCGGTGTTGCACGGGAGGATATTGTGCTGGGTTTCCGTTCGCCTGCGGTGCGGGTACATACGGGGTATGCGGTGGCTTAGGATAAGTCGACTATCTTCTGCGCAACAACAGCCGCAGCAAATCGCGCTGTTCTTTCAATAAGGTACGCTGCTCATCCATCAGTAACGACATTTCTCTATTCGTGTTTTCAAGCAACAAAACCATCTCATTGGCACGTTGCAACAACATCAGTTCCTTAGCACGTTCGGCACGTTGCCGACGGTTATTCACCAACTGCGGTCTGTTTAGGCGTAAACGTTCAACCGTCAACCGACCCGTAGCAGTAAGGGGATACAACAAACCATCCTCTGCTTCGATGAAATGCAATGTTGCCGGATCAACGCGGGGATTCCACAAAGCAGGCTGATCATCGACAGACCAATAATCTGACTTGAAATTGTTACATTTCGGACAGCTATAGACCAAATTCTCAAGGTCGTCGCTGCCACCTTTGGCCTGTGGCTGGTAGTGATCAATCGTCAACTCACTGGCGGCACTCTCTTCCGTAACACCACAAAATTCACAAGCACAGCCTGCCCGTTGGCGCACTTGCTGGCGAATATCTGCCGTTATGGTCATACGGCTTTTTGCAGCGGAATAGAAGCAATCAGTTGGCGGCGCAAGCCTTCAATTTCCTGACGCAATGCCTTGTTTTCGAGCATTACCTCTTGAATACGGCGGGTCATGCTCATCAGTTGCGTCAACGTCGCATCAATCTGCGCCTGAAGTCTGGCAACACCGGTTACTTCTGGAACGGCGGCATACATCGCCGCCTCCTCCGCGTCCTGTTCGTCGTACCAAGTTTGCAACTGTACCTGCTCCTCAGCGGATAGGGTAATGCCGCGAGTGGCTTTGTCGTGTAGTACCTTTCCCACATCATTAGAAATCATACTGAATACCTCTTCCATCAAATAATATCATAGACTTAACTCATTGCCCCAAATACCGCTGGGCGCGGGCTTTTGCCAAGCGCATCAGGTGTTCCAATTGCATGTAGTGGTTAAGCTCATCCTTCTCTTCGGAAGAAATACTGGCATTTTTGGATTTGTAGATTAGTTCACTCACCCGCGCCTTGGATGCTTCGGGCGGGCGGAATGCAATAATTTTGCCGGGTGTCGTGCCACCAGCAATGAAATCAATGACTTCTTCGTAAGCACGTTCCATGATAAAACCTCCGCATAGCCTGACAAGGCGTTAAGCAACAGAATAGCGATAGTTTTA
>JBEUIR010000568.1:0-1618 GCA_040415395.1 Candidatus Thiothrix namsaraevi | reverse complement strand
CCTTCTTTTTCGCGGAAACCGACCAAGGCTTTGTCTTTTTTGCGTACCCATTTCGCGCCGAGACGGGCTTTGCGGCGGTATGCCCAGCCATCAGCGGTCAACGGCGCAAACACCGTTTCCGGCTCGGCTTTGCCAATGTGTTTGAGGTTGCTGAGCATGGCGCGTTGTTTGTGCTTAATTTGCGCCTCCAGTGACAGGTGTTGCCAGCTACACGCACCGCATACACCGAAGTGTGCGCACCGCGGTTCAACACGATCCGGCGAGGGTGTGAGGATGGTTTCGACTTTGCCGATGTCGTGCTTTTGCTTGTGCGAGGTGTAACGGAAAGTGACGGTTTCACCCGGCAATGCACCGTCGATGAACACGGTTTTGCCACCAATGTGCGTGACACCCTGCCCTTCGAGGGTCAGGGATTCGATGGTGGTTTCGACTAAGGGGCTGTTTTGTACGCTTTTCGGTTTTCTGTGTCGGCTCATGCACCCGCCTCCCATGCAGCTTCAAACGCTTGTAAATGTTCCTTGCCGGATGCTTGCAAATGCTTGCGCACCAACGCGCATTCAATGTCGTATTTTTCGTGGCTAATATGCCCGCGCATCAATTGGAAGCGTAAATAAACCAGCCAAGTATTCAGCACGTCGGTTTCGCAATAGTTGCGGATGTCGGCGAGTTTGCCTTCCTGATACGCATCCCACACTTTCGAGCCACTCATGCCCATTTTGCCGGGGAAACCGAACAGGGTAGCGAGTTCATCCAGTGGTGCATTGGCGCGTCCGCTGTAGAGTGCCAGCAAATCCATCAGATCGGTGTGGCGGGTGTGGTAGCGGCTGATGTAGTTGTTCCACTTGAAGCTGCTGTCGTCTTCGCCCATATCCCAGTAACGCGGGGCGCAAATTTTGTGCTTCATGGCACGGTAATGGATCACGGGCAGGTCGAAGCCGCTGCCGTTCCAGGACACGATGGTGGGGGTGTAGCGGTCGATACCGTCGAAAAAGCGTTGCAAGATTTCTTTTTCATCGGCGGATTCGTCGCCTAGTGTCCAGACTTTGAAGTCGTCGCCTTTGCCACGGAAAGTGACGGAAATCGCAACGATTTTGTGCAGGTGGTGCGCCAAAAATTCCGTGCCAGTTTTCTGGAAGCGCAGGTGGTACATGGCTTTGGCGATGCCGTCAGCGTCGAGGTCGCCAAGGTCGTAGAGTTTGCGTCCGCCCTCAATGTCGGGGATGGTTTCGATGTCGAAAACTAAGGTGTTCATGGTTATCCTTTATAACGGCAGGCTAAAACCGAGTTTTTGCGCCGCTTTGGTAAATTTTGTTTCGTGTTCCAGCTTGACCAGCAAGTGTTTACTGCCAATCCGCTGGCACAGTTTCGTGGTATCTGCGTGGGAAGACAAAAACGCAGTGCTGGCTTCATCCACGCATTCAATGATTAAAGCCGTACCGACTTTCTTGAGCGGCTTGACGGCTTCCTGAGCAGGCATATCCGGCACAGACTGCCCCACTGCGACAGGCGACTGGTAACTGTCGGTCTGCCCCAAAATCCGTGACCACCCGTTGCAGCGGCGCGGATACACCCCGGCAACGCACCCCCGCTGTGGCGGAAAAAGGCCGTTGCAGGCACG
>JBEUIR010000567.1:0-1620 GCA_040415395.1 Candidatus Thiothrix namsaraevi | reverse complement strand
AGCTGCGTGACCTGATCGCTACTGTCTCCCAACACCCAGAAAGTACTGACAGTACCCTCAATCAATTGCAACAACTTGGCTTTTTGGTGCAAGTTGAGAAGGGCAAGAGCCGCTACTGTCTCAAACCCGCATGGGCGGTGGACAATGCCTACCAACTGCTTTATTCCCCCATACTGCGCCAAGCCAACGGCATTCTGAACTTGACCGCGTTGGAACAAGTATTTGCAGGCAAGGTAGATGAAGATCATGTGGAATATCTAGTCAGCTTTCTCAATGAACGTTCTCTGTGCATTCGTTTACAGGATAACGGCAAGTATTTCTTTCCCGATGCAACACGGGCGGATGAGCCGCTATCTGTCAACGAATTACTGAATCAACAGAACAAACTAATGCTGCGTTTCGACTTGCCTTACCTGCCACTGGGTTTCCATGCGAGGCTGGTGCATAAGTTGTTTGTGTCGCATAGCGAAGTGGGCATTCATGACCCGCAAGACATTTGGCGGCAAGGTTTCATCCTGCGGGCGGGTACAACAAGTCAGGCTGTTGTCCATTACTTGCTGCGTAAAAACGTCATCGAAATGGTGCTGACCGGAAATTTGAAGGCATTTTCCTCGCTGTTACGCGAGTTCTTCACGCATCTGAAAGCGGTGCTGGTGAGTCCGAACGGTATCCGACTGGAACAGATTCACCCATCGGTATTGTTCAACCAGCAATCATTCTCGGTGCATTCCGGCGAGGGCTTAGTTAAAGTGCTGGCACAGATCAACAGTTACGACCAACTTTTCCAAGAGGTAAGAAACATGGCAGGCAAAGAAGTACATCACCATCACGGCGATACATTCAATATGGACGGAGGCGATGGTTCTAATTTTGCGCCGAAAAGCCAAAACTTTACCCAAACGACCAACGTCAATAAACCAACTTTCACAGTGACAGCCGACCAACGCCAAATCATCAGTTCGGTGCTGGATGAAATGCTGCGCCACAAAGCCAACCTATCCGACGATGTGCTGGAAGCTGTTTACGATGTGCGCAAGGCGGTAAAAGCTGATGAAAAGCAGTCAACAGAGAAAAGCCAGTCGGTGTTGGGCAAACTCTGGGGCGGCATCCGTGAACTCACCAACGTTGCCAAAGACATGACCGATGTTGGCGGATTCGTTGTTGAACATCAGGCGGCGCTTGGGACAGCAGTGACGGCGGCAGCGGCTTTGCTTTCTTGAAGGTGAGGTTTATCGCATTCTTCACAAGTTTTTTTGCCAGAACAAGGCTTTGCCCATCATCGGATCTAGCTCGTAACCGTCGAAGCCGAATTTGCGGTAGGCATATTGTGCTTGTTGATTGCCCTCCAATACTTCAAGTGTGAGTTTGCAGCAGCCTCTGGCTTGGGCAATTTCTTCTACCTTTGCGAGCATTAACTGACTGATACCATTGCTCCGGTAATCGTTAGCAACGATGACATCGTGGATATTAATCAATGGTTTGCACTTGAAAGTCGAAAACGCTTCAAACCCATTAATCAGACCAACGGGTTTGCTATTCTCATAACACAATACCGTGAAAGCGTGCGGAATGCGGGCAATCGCGGCGGCAATCGTGGGGTGAGCGTGTCCGTGGATATTC
>JBEUIR010000566.1:0-1620 GCA_040415395.1 Candidatus Thiothrix namsaraevi | reverse complement strand
CATCACAACAACCCCCGAATCACATCCAAAATCGCCCCACTCTCCGCATCCAACCCCGCAATCTCGTCAAGGATAGCCTGCGGATCACGCAATGCCGCCGCTTCCTGCTTATTGGGATTCTTCACGGAAAGGTCGAAGTTGTCTTTGTCGACATCGGCAATCTTCACCGACCAGGATTTATCCGAGTCGGCAAACGTGGCTTGCAGCGCGATAAATTCTTTCAGGTCGTTGTCGTTAAGCGGGTTGGTTTTACCCATATTACGACCGGGATCAAGCTGGTAATACCAAACCTGTTGCGTCGGCTCGCCCTTGTCAAAAAACAGCACCACCGTTTTGACACCCGCACCAATGAACGTCCCGCTAGGGCAATCCAACACGGTATGCAAGTTGCAATTTTCCAGCAATTCCTGCCGCAAGGCTTTGGAGGCGTTATCCGAATTCGACAGGAAGGTGTTCTTAATCACCACCGCCGCCCGCCCCTTCGCCTTAAGGTATTTGATGAAATGTTGCAGGAACAAAAACGCGGTTTCGCCGGTTTTGATCGGGAAATTCTGCTGGATTTCAGGGCGTTCTTTACCCCCAAACGGCGGATTAGCAAGGATAACGTGATAGCGGTCTTTTTCCTGCACATCCGCCAGATTTTCCGCCAGCGTATTGGTGTGGATAATGTTCGGCGCATCCACCCCGTGCAAAATCAGGTTCATAATCGCAATCACATACGCAAGGCTCTTCTTTTCCTTGCCGTACAACGTGCGCTTTTCCAACGCATCGAGTTCATCGGTTTTGAGCGGGCGGCTAGAACCATCCGGCGCGTAACGCAAATAGTTGAACGCTTCGCACAAAAACCCCGCCGAACCACATGCCCCGTCATAAATGCGTTCACCAATACGCGGCTGCACCACCTGAATCATCGCCCGAATCAGCGGACGCGGGGTGTAATATTCGCCACCATTACGCCCCGCATTCCCCATGTTTTTGATCTTGCTTTCATACAACGCCGAAAGCTCGTGCTTTTCAGCCTGCGAACCAAACGTGAGTTGATCCACCAACTCCAGCGCATCGCGCAAGGAATAACCGCTGGCAAACTTGTTCTTGATCTCGCTGAAAATCTCGCCGATTTTGTACTCAATCGTCTCCGGCGACGACGCGGATTCTTTGAAGCTCTGCAAATACGGAAACAGCTTGTTATCCACGAAGCGGATCAGGTCAGTGCCAGTCTTAGCATTATCGCGGTCAGGTTTACCGTCTTTTTTGGGTGCTGCCCACGTCGACCAGCGGAATTCGGCATCAATGATGTATTCGTAAGGAATGTCGCCAAGCTCGGCTTCCTGCTCGTATTCCTGTTCCAAATCATCGAGGTATTTTAAAAACAGAATCCACGACGATTGTTCGGTGTAATCGAGTTCCGAGGAGCAACCCGCCTCTTTCCACAATACGTCATCGAGATTTTTGAAGGTTTGTTCAAACATGCGTGGGGCTTTGTCAGCAGTAGGGGCTGCTATGATAACTGAAAATTTATCAAGGTTTCCTACTCCTAACAGCGGATATTAATTTTCTGTTGGAAATACGCTACAGTAGTAACCACACAACAAAATTATCCAAGGTCAGATTATTTCCGTG
>JBEUIR010000565.1:0-1621 GCA_040415395.1 Candidatus Thiothrix namsaraevi | reverse complement strand
GCAAATCGAGGGCAATAGCGGTTCGGGCAAGTCTTCGCTGGTGAATGCCGGGATGTTGCCGCTGATCCAGCAGGGTATCTTGTGGGCGCGGACGGGCTATGAACACTGGCACATCCTCAAGCCGATGATGCCGGGGGAAAAGCCGCTGCAACAACTGGCGGAAGTGCTGGAACATTCGCTATTACCTGAGCAACACCAACGCGACATCGGCAAGCGTTACCAAAGCTTGCTGGCGGATGACAAGGCACTGGCGTTGCGCCTGCGCGACTTCAAGCAAGACGGCAACGCCTTCCTGCTGGTGGTTGACCAGTTTGAGGAACTGTTCACCTTTTCCGACCCGACCGAAAAACTCGCCTTTGACCGCCAGCTTTACACCGCGCTGCAAGACAAGGATTGCCCGCTGTTTGTGGTGAGCACGGTGCGTATCGACTTTCTGGAACATTTCGAGCAATTACCGTGCCTTCAAGCGCTGTATCGCCAGCGGTTGTGCGAGCGGTATTTGTTGCCCACTGTGACGCAGCGTGGCTTGCAGGAGGCGATTGAACAACCCGCACGGCTGGCGGGGTTGGATGTGAGCGCGGTGACAACGGCGATGCTCAACGATGCCAAAGGTGAACCGGGGGCGTTGCCGCTGGTGGAAAACGCTTTGCGGGTGTTGTGGGAACAGCGCGAAGGCAACCGCTTCAGCGGTGAGTTGTACCTCAGCAAAGGCGGCATTGCCGGGTTGCTGGAAGAGCAGGCGGATGATTTACTGAAACTGCTCGACAGCGATTTGCCCAAAGGCAAAGCCGACGCGCTGGAACTGCTGCTGTCACTGACCCGCATCAATGACGAAGGTCGCCATACCCGCCGCCGTTTGCCTTTGGGGGAAGCTCGATTGGCAGCAGGCGGCAAAAAAGCTGACCCGGTACGCGGGCAAAAGATCATTGACTACCTGAGCGGCAGGCTGGAACCGGATGGCAGCAATCGCAAGGCGAACGGGAGTTTGCGGCTGCTGACCGTGGTAGGCGAAGAAAGAAACCCATCCCCAACCGATAGCGTACTGTCGGTTGATCTCATCCACGAAACCCTGATCCGCGCCAAAGGCAAGGATGAAGCCAGCGGCAAGCTGGTAGGCTACTGGAAAACCCTCTACGACTACATCGACAAGAACCGCGAACGCGGTTTTTACCGTGACCAACTGGCACGGCAAGCCAAGGAATGGCAGGGCAAATCAGCGTGGGGGCGTTGGTTCAATCTGGCAGGCTGGGGCGAATTACGCGCCTACCGCAAGCTGCGCCCGGAGCGGGGCAGCGTCGATGAACGTTTTCTGCGCCGTAGTCGCCGGGTTGGGTGGTTGCAAGGTAGTGCGCTGGCGTTGCTGCTGGGGTTCGTCGGTGAATCCTATTTGTGGACGCTGAACAACGCGCTGCCACCCGGTTACATGCTCACCCAACAGCAATTCCGGCTGGCAAGCTGGGGCTTGTTGCCGGAACCCTTGCCGGAGATGGTCGAGATTCCATTGCCGGAAGGTGAGTTTCAGGTGGGTGATAATGATGCAAGCCTTGCGCCTTTGTTGGAGCAAAATGGTATTCCTAAAAATACAATCAATATGGGGATTCCGCCTGTTATGGCGACGCTG
>JBEUIR010000564.1:0-1622 GCA_040415395.1 Candidatus Thiothrix namsaraevi | reverse complement strand
TTAATCCAACCCTTGGCTGCTTAAATACTCTTCGTAAGTGCCACGGTAATCGACAATCGTGCCGTCGCCTTTCACGTCGAAAATGCGGGTTGCTAAGGAGCCAACAAATACCCGGTCGTGCGACACAAACATCAGCGTGCCGTCGTATTTATCCAACGCACCGTTGAGGGATTCGATGGATTCCATGTCCAAGTGATTGGTGGGTTCGTCCATCAGCATCACGTTGGTACGGGAGAGCATCATGCGTCCGAAAATCATCCGCCCTTTTTCACCACCCGACAGCACCCGCACCGGCTTTTTCACGGTATCGCCGCCAAATAGCAAGCGTCCGAGTGTGCCACGGTTTTGGGTTTCCGCGTCTTCACCTTCGTAGCCGCTTTTGCGCACGTAATCTGCCATCCAATCGGTGAGGCTGATGTCACTTTTAAAGTCGTCTTCGTGGTCTTGCTCGTAGCTGGAAATGCGGGCTTTTTCCGCCCATTTGATGCTGCCTTTTTGTGGCTGCAATTTGCCTTCGAGCAGTTTGAGCAGGGTGGTTTTACCCACGCCGTTTTCGCCGATAATGCCGACTTTTTCACCCGCTTCAATCGCAAAAGTGAAGTTGTTGATCAGTGGTTTTTCCATGCCGTCGTAAGCGAAAGTGAGGTTGTTCACCTCGACGGCGAAACGGTGCAGGCGTTCTTTTTCGTCGTACTCGAAACGAATCCACGGGTATTGACGGCTGGAAGGTTTGATGTCTTCCGGCTTGAGCTTTTCGATCAGTTTGCGGCGGCTAGTGGCTTGTTTTGCCTTGGATTTGTTCGCAGAGAAGCGGCGCACGAAATCTTGCAATTCCAGAATGCGGTCTTTCGCTTTGGCGTTGGCATTGGCTTGACGTTCACGCGCTTGGGTGGAGGCTTCCATGAAGTCGTCGTAGTTGCCTGCGTAAATCTGGATTTTACCGAAGTCCAAATCCGCTGTATGCGTACACACTTGGTTCAAAAAGTGGCGGTCATGCGAGATGATAATCATGGTGGAATTGCGGTTGTTAAGCGTTTCTTCCAACCAGCGGATGGTGTTGATGTCGAGGTTGTTGGTCGGTTCGTCCAGCAACAAAATGTCAGGATTGGCGAACAGGGCTTGGCACAGCAATACCCGCAATTTCCAGCCGGGGGCGACTTGGCTCATCGGGCCGTTGTGCTGTTCAATGGGGATGCCGACCGCCATCAGCAATTCACCGGCACGCGATTCAGCGGTGTAGCCATCCATTTCCGCGAACTGCCCTTCGAGTTCTGCCGCTTTCATGTAATCGTCTTCGGTGGCTTCCATATTGGCGTAAATCGCATCCTTGGCGGACATGACTTTCCACATTTCTTCGTGCCCCATCAGCACCACATCCAGCACGCGCACGTCTTCAAAACCGAACTGGTCTTGGCGCAAATAGGCAATGCGTTCGTGCGGGTCTTTGGAAACGTTACCCGCTGTTGGCTCTAATTGCCCGCAGAGGATTTTCATAAAAGTGGATTTGCCGGAGCCGTTTGCCCCGATCAAGCCATAGCGGTTGCCGTCGCCGAATTTGACGGAAACGTTATCGAATAGCGGTTTAGCACCGAACTGGATGGTGACATTGGCAGCAACTAGCA
>JBEUIR010000563.1:0-1624 GCA_040415395.1 Candidatus Thiothrix namsaraevi | reverse complement strand
GCGACGGATTCGCCGACTTTGAGGAGTTTGGCGAGGTATTGTTCGACGGCGTGGTAGGGAACGCCTGCCATGGGAATGGGTTCGCCCGCTGTTGCGCCGCGTGCGGTGAGGGTGATGTCGAGCAACGCGGCGGCTTTTTTGGCGTCGTCCATGAACAGTTCGTAGAAATCGCCCATGCGGTAAAACAGGAGGATGTCGGGGTACTCCGCTTTGATTCGGAAATACTGTTGCATCATGGGAGTGTGTTGCTGTTCTTTGCTCATGGCTCGTCGGGGCTGCTGGATTAAGCAGGAGAGTTTAGCAGTAATCGGCTGGGGGCGTGAATGTGTAACCCGATATGCTGACCTAGTTAACCCTCCATCACCCAATCATCCACACTCTTCAGCTCACTGCTGAAATTAATACCCACCAACACCTTCGGACGCGGATCATCCCGAAATGCCCTCGCGTAATCGCGTGCCTTGATCTGTGCCATTGCTGCCTGTGCCGTTTTATCCAGCTTGAACTCCAAAATATAGATATGCGTCGCCGTCTTCACCACACAATCCACCCGCCCGTTGCTTTCATTGACTTCCGCTTCGCTGTACTGCCCCAGATAGAAAAACGTCAGGTAAATCAAACTGTGGTAATACGCCTCACGGTCTTGTAAGAAAATCTGGTACGGAATTTTTTTGAAGACCGTTTTGATGATTTCAATCACCTCAGGCAAATCATTATCGTCAAAGGCTTCACTCAGATGTACCACCATCGGCGTTGTTTTTGCAGGTTCAACATGCGCCCATTCCGCCATCAGAAACATCATCATTGATGCACGTACTTCACGGTTAGGGTAATCCAACCAATACATGCCACGTTTGTCTTGGTCTTTCAGGGTCAAATAGCCGGTTTGGAACATCACGGGGACAAGCTCCAATTCTTCAAGATCGTAATTGCCCAAAGCCAATTCATCCACCCGTAATTTATCCAGACGATACACTTGCTTGCGGCGCATCAACTTCGGCAAAAACGTTGGCGTGCCCGATTCAAACCAGAAATTGCGGAATGCCTGCGCTTGAAAAAAGCTCAAGATCGAATACGGATTGTAAACACGGGTACGCAAATCCCAACTGTAACCGTTATACCATTCGCGGATTTTTGCCTGCAATGCCGCACGGGTTAAGCCAAGATAGCTTTCCGTTTCCGGCATATAGGGTGTGAAATAGTGCTCCAATTCCGCTTGTGTATACCCCAATAGCGTGCTGGCACTGCGGTCAAACGTCAGGTCAAACAGGTTATTCAAATCCGAGAAAATCGACACCCGGCTAAACTTTGACACGCCCGTAATCAACAAAAACTCCAAATACGGATCACTGTCTTTCAGCACCGAATAGAAAGTTTTCATGGTCTGTTGATTGGCTTTGGCTTGTGGAATGTCATCGAGATAGTCAATCAACGGCTTATCATATTCGTCGATCAGCAACACTACATTACCCTGTTGTTTGGCGAGTTTTTCCAGCAGTTCGGCAAACACGTTTTTCAGCGTCGTGCTCACCAAAGTGAGACCATGTTGCGCCGCAATCGCCTCCAGCGTTTGTTGTAATGCCGTTTCTAAACCCAATCCCTGATAGTCGAGTTTGTTGATAGA
>JBEUIR010000562.1:0-1625 GCA_040415395.1 Candidatus Thiothrix namsaraevi | reverse complement strand
GCCATGCCTGCGAGTGCGCCGACTTTCAAACCCTGTTTGCCGGATGTTTCCGCATAGGCACGCAAGGTATCGAGCTTTTTCTGGAACTGGCGCGTCAGGGTGAGAAATTGCCCGTCTGCTAAGCGCACAAAACGCCCGGTGGCAGTTTGGCTGAGGTCGAGCAATTGGCGCAAGGTCAGCACAAGGTTTTCATCGACTTGCAACTTGCCATCGATGTCAAACCATTCGCCGGACTGCTTGATCTTGAGTGAAAGATTGTTGCCGCTGACTTGTTGGGTAATGCGCAACTTCTCGCCTTCCGGCCATGCCAACGTTACTTTATCGCCGAGGGCGTGGAGTTGTTGCAGGGCTTCAAGACATTGTTCGGGGTCGTCCAGCAGCAGATCATCGCTGGGATCTTCCCACGTGGATAAGGCGGGGCAATCTTGTAGCAGTGCATCCGCCTGTTTGCGCTCTTGCTTGAGGTTGCGGGTGGTTTTGAGCAGCTTGCGGTCAACTTCGGTCATGGCGTTACTGCGCCCACTGCCCGGCGGAAAGATCGGGCCAATGTCACCGAAGGGTTGCACACGCATCAGCATTCGCAAGCCTTCGCCCCACGGCAACAGGTGGATGTGCAAACGCGGATCGGCTTCGACCGTTTCGGCGTTATCCATGCCCGCAATGTCGGACTGGATGGTGATCAACGGTGCAAGCGCTGCTAAGGTTTGGCGCACGGATGCTTCGGCTTCAGCAGGGACAAGCAAACCGTCTTTGCCCAGAATGCTGTGCAATTGCAACACGCTAGGGGTGAGTTTATAGAGCTTGAGTTGTAGGGTGGTTTCTTCCACCACGAAGTAACTATCCGGTTTGTAAGTCCCGCTGCCATTGGGCAGTTCAGGGAATAGCTTGATGCGTAGCTTGCCCTTTTCCTTGAGGATTTGCAGTTCTTCACGACCTTGCTGGATGTCGAGGGGGGAATTGAGCGCATCCATCCAAAAAACGCGCGGATGCCCGATCAAGTGCGCCCACACGTCGTTAATAGCCAGCTCATAGCTCTGTCCGTAGCCGTAGTAGTCGTAGGTAATCTCTCGGCAAATGCGGCGATCTACCTCTGATAACGCAGCAACGGTTTCTGGCTCGGTTGCCAAGCGTTTCATGGCGATATTGCGCCCCCCTGACCAGCCCGTTTTGGTGGCTTTTTGGAGCATTGGCGTAATCGAATAGGCGATTTCTTGAGTGGGGTGCTTGTGTTTACTCAATGCCCACAGCACTCGCTCTACACCGACTTTGACGGCAGTGTTTTTGCTGGTGCTTGCTGTGCCGATGCGTTGCAGCGCTTGTAAACTGCGCTCCCATTCGGCTTGTGGCTGGTAGAGGCTGATAAGGGGATGTGTGCCTGCTTTGGTGTGCGCAACGCTGGATAATTCAATATAGACGGGCTTGCGTTTATTTTTGTTCGGCAGCAGTTGTGCCAGCACGGCAGCGTACTCGTTTGCCAACCAGGTGTAGCCGATAGCCTCCATTTCCTGATGGATGGTAATGGCATCGTCTAACCATACAGCGGGGGGAGCTTGCCCCACCCAATGCCTGACCAACAGCGCGATCAGGAAGGTTAGCGGGGAATCTTGATACATATCTTCATCAGC
>JBEUIR010000561.1:0-1628 GCA_040415395.1 Candidatus Thiothrix namsaraevi | reverse complement strand
CTGGGGTTAACACGAGGCTTGCCGAAACATGCAACGCTGCAATAAACGCCGGATCGTGCGACACCACCAGTAATGCGCCGGGATAGTCCGCCAAGGTTTGTTCCAGCAATAAGCGCGAGTCCAGATCCAGATGGTTATCAGGTTCATCCAGCAATAGCAAGGCCGGGGCATTTTCACCCACCAGCACAGCCAGCAATGCGACTTTCAGGCGTTCGCCGCCGCTCAGTTCCTTCAATGGTTGCAATGCCTTGTCGCCGCGCATCCGTAAGCCCGCCAGTTCGGTACGTAGTAGGGTTTCACTGCTATCCGGGTGCAGGCGTTGCAGGTTGGTCAGCGCGGATGCGTTTTCATCCAGCAGGCTGAAGTGCTGATCCAGATACACGCAACGTCCATGCACTTCGCAAATACCTGAAATGGGCTGCTCCAGTCCGGCAATGACGCGCAGCAGGGTGGATTTGCCAGAACCATTCCGGCCTTGGATGTGCCAGCGTTCGCCCTGCTGTACGGTGAGGGTCAGCGGCGCATGGTGTACGTAAGGCAACACCAGTTCGGAGAGATGTAGGCACAGGCTGTGATGTGCCGCTTCGGGGGCAGAGCGTAAGGTTTGCGGTTTGATGATCTCCAGCCGGGTTTGGGTTGCGCCCAATTCGCTTGCTAACTGTTCGGCGCGTTGCTGGTGTTGTTGCTTGAGTTTGGCAAGCGTGTTTTCTGAGTGATCCTGTTGCGCATCCATCAGCAGTTTGCTTTGCGAACCGGAATGGCGCTGGCGTTCGCCTTGTTTGCGTCGATGGGCGGATTTTTCCAACGCGGCTTGCTGTTCCAGTTTCTGTTGCTGACGGTTGCGTTTGAGCGTTGCCACTTGCTGTTCCGTGGCAGAAACTTGGGCATCGCGGATGGTGTGGTAGATGGCGTAATTGCCGCCGTATTCGTTCAGGCCGTGCTGATCCAGTTCCAGAATCCGTTCCACTTGTTGCAGCAATTCGCGGTCGTGGGTGGCGACCAATGCGCCTGCCGGGTGTTGGGTCAGCTTTGCCAATAGCCATTGCCGACCTTCCGTATCCAGATGGTTGCTGGGTTCGTCCAGCAGCAGGTAGTGGTCAGGTTGCAGGAACGCACGGCACAGTGCCAGCCGGGTTTGTTCGCCACCGCTCAGATGTTGGACGGGTGTCGACAGGGTCAAATCCAGCCCCGCTTCATGCAGTTCTTGTTCCCACAAGGCGGGTAGATGCCAACGGTCTTCGACCTGTGCAAAATCTTCCGCGCTGGCTTCGCCGGACTGGATGCGCTCGAAACTGTCATACAACGCGCCAACGCCGAGAGCATCCGCCAGATTCAAACCTTGCAGACGTTGCAGTTGCCGCACCCAATAGAACGGCACAAGCCAGCGGATGCTGCCGCTGGTGGGTGGAAAATCTTGCGCCAGCAGGGCAAGCAAGACTGATTTGCCTTGCCCGTTGCGTCCGACCAGCCCGGTCAATCCGTCGGTCAGGGTGGAAGAAAGCTCCGCAAATACCGTTTTGGTATCAAATTGCTGGGTTAACTGGGAAAATTGGCAGACCACTTGGGTCATAAGGAACTCCTGATATATTCGACAGGCTACGACTTTTTGCATGGGTGTTATACTTTGG
>JBEUIR010000560.1:0-1630 GCA_040415395.1 Candidatus Thiothrix namsaraevi | reverse complement strand
TAAAAAACAGAATGAGTTTAATAAATTTCCTATGCAAACACTAACAGACACTATTCGCGCCCACATCGAGTCACATTATCCGCTACTGTACTTAATCACACACGAAGAAAAAGAAGCGGATGAGCTGATTACCAATCTCTCCGAAGATCGGAAAATCACCGAGTGGAACATGGCACAAGGTTTAGTAAACTTCAAAACCAAGCAACCATTGTCAGAATGGAGTGATCTTGCCGCCGCCTTGGATAATCTGCTGGCGTGGGATTTTACCGAAGCAGAACACACGATTGTTATCCGTGATGCACATTTAGGGCTAAAAGATCAGCCCGTAGCGGTTGCCCGTTTAAAAGCGTTAATCAGCAAAATTCTGGCAGACTCTGATACGAACGCCACGGTATTTTTGGTATCGTCACAGCCCTACATCCCGCGTGAACTAGAGAAATTTATCACGCTGTTTGACATGCCATTACCAGATGAAAACAGTATCCGCGTCTTGATTCAGGAATATGTCGATGCTTATGATGTAACGATCACTGACGAAGATTCAACAAAATTAGCAATGGCATTCCAAGGGCTAACACGCTACGAAATCGGGCAATTGATCAACCGAGGCTACCAACGCGACGGCAATATCGGCATTAAAGACCTCGACCTCGTGCATTCCGAAAAAGCCCAAATCATCAAAAAAAGCGGCATTATGGAAATGCTGACGGTACGTGAAAAGCTCGAAGACATCGGCGGCTTGCACAACCTCAAACCGTGGCTACAACAAAAAGCCACCATCATGAACGACTGGTCAGCCGCCCGTAAGTTCGGCGTAGAAATGCCCAAAGGCGTGATGATCGTCGGGATGCCCGGTTGCGGCAAATCCCTCACCGCCAAAGCCACCGCTGCCCTGTTCAATTTGCCGCTACTCAAGCTCGACATGGGCGCACTCATGGGCAAATACGTCGGCGAAAGTGAAGGCAATATGCGCCGTGCCATCCAAGTTGCCGAAGCCGTCAGCCCTTGCGTATTGTGGGTCGATGAAGTCGAAAAAGCCTTCGTCGGCATTGGCAGCGGCGGTGCTGGCTCAGAAGTTGCCACCCGCTTATTCGGCTATTTCCTGACGTGGATGCAGGAAAAAACCTCGCAAGTGTTTGTCATCGCCACCGCCAATGACATTTCCGCCCTGCCCCCAGAATTGTTGCGCAAAGGGCGTTTCGACGAGATTTTCTACGTGGATTTCCCCAGCAAAGCCGAACGCATGGACATCTTCAGCGTGCATCTAAAACGCCGCAACAAACTCAGCAATCGCATCGACATTGGGAAACTGGCAGACAAAACCGAAGGTTATTCCGGCGCAGACATTGAATCCGTGGTAACAGAAGCAATTGAACAAGCCTTTGTCGATAAAATCACCGAACTCGATACCGGACGTTTACTGGCGGTCATCCAAGCCACTCACCCGTTGAAAGAAGTCATGAAAACCAAGGTGGACGAATACCAAAAGAAATTTGCCGAGATGAAAATCAAGAAGGCATCGAAAAGCTAATCACCGCACCTTCACCACTTCCACCCTCACCCCATCGCTGATTAGCAACCACGCACTGAGCTTAGGCAACACGGCAATAGTGGGCAACTGCAAATACCC
>JBEUIR010000559.1:0-1631 GCA_040415395.1 Candidatus Thiothrix namsaraevi | reverse complement strand
GCGTTCTTTCCACCGCTGCAAAATATCCGCCAAATCGGACTTGTCCGGCTGCGGATTGCGCTTGTCATCCAGCGAGAACCCATCCGCCTGCATGTCATAAAACCAAACCTTATCCGTGCCGCCCTTGTTGGTTTTGGTAAAGAACAAAATCGCAGTGGATACCCCCGCATACGGCTTAAACACCCCCGAAGGCATCGACACAATCCCATCCAGCTTGTGCTTTTCCACGATCATTTCCCGTAATGCCTTATGCGCATTACTCGAACCAAACAGCACGCCATCCGGCACAATCACCGCCGCCCGCCCGCCGGTTTGCAACAGCCGCAAAAACAACGCAATAAACAGCAATTCGGTCTTTTTGGTTTTCACCATCCGCTGTAAATCTTTCGCGGTCGATTCGTAATCCAGACTGCCCGCAAACGGCGGATTCGCCAGAATCAATGAATAGGTTTCGCTATCATCGCCTTCATTATCCCCGCGCTCAGCCAATGAATCCTTATAACGAATATCCGGGTTATCCACCCCATGCAGCAGCATATTCATGCTCCCGATCCGCAACATGGTGTTATCAAAATCAAAGCCGAAAAAGGTGTCTTCGATGTAACGTTTGGTGCTGCTCGCATCGCGGTAAATCTCAGCGCGGTGATGTGCTTGCATATATTCCGCCGCCGCTACCAGAAACCCCGCCGTCCCACACGCCGGGTCACAAATCGCATCTTGTGGAGTAGGCGCGGTCATATCCACCATCAGCTTGATAATATGGCGCGGCGTGCGGAACTGCCCGTTTTGCCCCGCACTGGCAATCTTGCCCAGCATGTATTCGTACAAATCGCCTTTGGTATCGGCATCACTCATGTCGATGCTATCAAGCTGATCTACCACGTTCGACAACACACGCGGCGACGGCATGGTGAACATGGCATCCTTCATGTGTTGGCTGTAAGTGTTTTGCGTGGCTTCCGCATCCGCCGTGTTCTGCCCCAGCGTTTTGATGAACGGGAACACCTGATCACGCACCGTAGCGAACATCACATCAGGGTTCAATTCCTTGAAACGCGACCAGCGCAACGCGGCTTGTTCCTCGCTGAAAATCGGATTTTCCAGCGGCTTGTGGGTACGGTTTGCCTGTTTTTCCTTGAGGGTGTGCAACTCATCCAACCGCTTGATAAACAGCAGATAGGTAAGCTGTTCAATCACCACCAGCGGGTTGGAAATACCGCCCGACCACATCGTGTCCCAGATTTTGTCGATTTTGGATTTGAGTTCGCCCGTGATCATAGGGTAAGCATCCTTGTTGGCCTGTGCCGAAATGAAGAGAGGGTGCGGATTATAGCGTGTTCCATTCGGCTACGCTCATGGAACGTGTCTGGCTGCCCTATGGATAGTTCTTGTTCTTGCCTTTATCAGATGCTTCGCGTGTAATCAAATGTTACAGTCTATATTTTTGAAATCAGCAGAGTTGGCAGATAATGCTTATTTACTTGGACACCTGTTGCTTGCAGCGACCATTGGATGACCGTACTCAACCGCGTATCAATGTCGAGGCTGAAGCGATTTTGACAATATTGGGTTTGGTTGAAAAACAGTACTTGAAGCTCGCCGGATCTGAGGCACTGGATTTCGAAATTTCG
>JBEUIR010000558.1:0-1632 GCA_040415395.1 Candidatus Thiothrix namsaraevi | reverse complement strand
TTCAAACCCGACCAAATTCACAACCCCGTTAGCAGTTTTTCCGGCGGCTGGCGGATGCGCCTCAACCTTGCGCAAGCCCTGATGTGCCGTTCTGACCTGCTACTGCTCGACGAACCCACCAACCACCTTGACCTCGATGCGGTCATCTGGGTGCAAGATTGGCTGAAAAATTACCGTGGTACGCTGCTGCTGATTTCGCATGACCGCGAATTCCTCGACGCGATTTGCACCAACATTGCCCACATCGAACACAGCCGCCTGACGCTGTACACCGGCAACTATTCGACCTTTGAAATCACCCGTGCGGAAAAACTCGCTCAACAGCAATCGGCTTACGAAAAGCAAAAGCGCGAACGCGAACACATGCAGAAGTATGTTGACCGCTTCCGCGCCCAAGCCACCAAAGCCCGCCAAGCGCAAAGTCGTCTCAAAGCCTTGGAACGGATGCAAGTCATCTCCGCCGCGCACGTCGATTCGCAATTCCATTTCAGCTTCCGCGACCCCGAAAAGTTGCCGGATCGCTTGCTGCATGTGCGCGAAGCACGCCTCGGTTACGCCGACAAAACCATCATTGACAAGGTGGAGTTGCAAATTTTCCCCAGCGACCGCATTGGTCTGATCGGTCCCAACGGTGCGGGTAAATCCACCCTGATCAAATTCCTTGCCGGACAATTGCCCGCGCAAGCCGGTGAAAGCTGGCAAGCGCCCGACCTGAAGATTGGCTATTTTGCCCAACATCAGCTCGAACAACTCAAAGTCGATCAATCGCCGTTGCAACATTTGCGCGACATGGATAAACAAGCCCGCGAACAGGATTTGCGCAATTTCCTCGGCGGATTTGCGTTCCAAGGCACGCGGGTGGAAGAGGCGATTGCACCCTTCTCCGGCGGCGAAAAAGCGCGTCTAGCACTGGCTTTGCTGATCTACCAACGCCCCAATCTGCTGCTGTTGGACGAACCGACCAACCACCTCGACCTCGATATGCGCCTTGCCCTCAGCATGGCGTTGCAGGAATTCAAGGGCGCAATGGTCATCGTCTCGCACGACCGCCACATGCTCAAAACCGTCACCGACAAACTGTTGTTGGTCGATAGCGGCAAAGCGCAGGAATTTGACGGCGACCTCGACGACTACGCAGCATGGCTGCAAAACCGTTTCCGTAAAGAAGAAGACGAATCCTGTAAGGGCGGTTCGCGAACCGCCCCTACGCACACCGCAGAAGGACGCAAAGACCAGCGCCGCGAAGCTGCCGAAAAGCGCAAACAGTTGCAGCCCTTAAAGAAAAAGATCGACAAGTTGGAGCAGGAAATGAACAAACTCCAGCAACAACAAGCCGCGTTAGAAGCACAGCTTGCCGACCCCGACCTTTACAGCGATGCCAACCGCCACAAGCTCAAGCAACTCGTGCTCGACAAAAGCAACCTCGATGCCAAATTGGAGGAGGTTGAGATGGAATGGATGGAGCGCAGCGAAGAATACGATACCGCCATCTCTGACGCATAGTTTTGAGATAATCACGCCTTAACCCCTTAATCCCCCTCTTTGACGAAATACAGTTCGCTCCCTCAGCGCGGTTAACCACGCTGGGCGAACTGCTTTTCGCCTATCTAATCTGTATTTACACATCAAGTA
>JBEUIR010000557.1:0-1635 GCA_040415395.1 Candidatus Thiothrix namsaraevi | reverse complement strand
GCTTGCGTGCCAAAGATAGCCTGTAACGCTGGCACATAGGTAATTGCCAACTGCGCCACTGTCACCACGATCACTGCCAGCCACACCATTTTCGTGCCGCGCACTGCCTGCCATGTCAACGAAGTGCTGTACATATTGCGGATAAAGAACAGGTGGAATATTTCCATCACCACCAAGGTATTCATTGCCAGCGTTCACGCCAATTCCAGCGAGTAGCCTTGATCAAGCGCGTAAGCGTAAACGCCGTACACACCACTGAGAAACAAACTGGCAACCAAAATAATGTGCCACACTAGTGTTCCGGTTAGCAGTGGCTGATGGCGTGGACGCGGCGGGCGTTGCATGGTTTTGGCTTCGGTCGGCTCAAACGCCAAGGCAATCCCCAACGTCACCGCCGTAATCATATTGATCCACAGAATCTGCACCGGCGTAATCGGCAAGGTTAATCCCAGCAATAAGGCAACAATAATGACCGCTGCCTCCCCGGCGTTGGTGGGCAAGGTCCAACTGATCACTTTCTTAATATTGTCGTAAACAGTGCGCCCCTCACGTACCGCTGCCGCGATGGAGGCGAAATTGTCATCCGCCAACACCAGTTCTGCGGCTTCCTTGGCGGCTTCACTGCCCTTGTTGCCCATCGCAATGCCCACGTCAGCGCGTTTCAACGCCGGGGCATCATTAACCCCATCGCCGGTCATCGCCACCGTGAGGGCGTGAGCCTGCAATGCCGTCACCAGCCGCAATTTGTGTTCCGGGGTGGTGCGGGCGAAGACATCGGTATCCAGTACGGTGGCTGCCAGTGCGCTATCGTCCAGCAAATCCAATTCGCCGCCGGTCAGCACTTTATCCGGGTGTTGCAAACCAACTTGCCGCCCAATCGCGGCGGCGGTGGCGGCATGGTCGCCGGTAATCATTTTCACGCGGATTCCGGCGCGGTGACAGTCGGCAATCGCTACGATTGCTTCCGGGCGCGGCGGGTCAATCAAACCGACCAGCCCCAGCAGGGTCAAATGCCCTTGCACATCCGTCATTGCCAGCACGGTATGTTGTGGCGGCACGGTGCGGCTGGCGAATGCCAATACCCGCTGCCCACTGGCGGCAATGGTTTCTGCCTGTTCGTGCCAATACGCGCTGTCCAGTGCTTGCGCCTGCCCATCTGCGCTGCGTTGCTGTTGACACATTGCCAGCAATACTTCGGGCGCACCTTTGACGATAATGCGGGCTTGTTGCGCATGATCGTGATGCAGGCTTGCCATAAATTTGTGGCGCGAATCGAAAGGAATTACGTCAGTGCGTGCCCAGTCACTGCGGTGGTGTTGCCCGATTTTGGCGGCGAATGCCAGTAACGCGCCTTCCATCGGATCGCCTTCCACCTGCCAAGTATCATCGTGCTGCTTGAGTTCCGCATCGTTGCACAGCAAGGCAGCCAAGCCGATTTCTGTGATGGTTGCCGCGACCTTGGGCGGTGGCTCGATATTGCCTTGCGGGCTATAGCCTTCACCATTCACGCTGTATGCCTGCCCAACGGTGATGACACTTGCCACCAGCATTTCATTGCGGGTCAGCGTGCCGGTTTTGTCGGTGCAAATGACGGAAACGGCACCAATGGTTTCAATCGCAGGCAAGCGGCGCACA
>JBEUIR010000556.1:0-1642 GCA_040415395.1 Candidatus Thiothrix namsaraevi | reverse complement strand
TGGCAAACCCATCACCATCACCGACCCCAACATGACCCGCTTCATGATGACCTTGGAAGATGCAGTAGACTTGGTGTTGTATGCCTTTGAACACGGTCAAAACGGTGACATTTTCGTACAAAAAGCCCCCGCCGCCACCATTGAAATCCTCGCTCAAGCACTCCTAGGCATCATGGATAAACCCAACCATGAAGTCCGCATGATCGGCACACGTCACGGTGAAAAACTGTATGAAGCCCTGCTCAGCCGTGAAGAGATGCTCGCCGCCGAAGACATGGGCGACTACTACCGCATCCCCCCCGATTTGCGTGACCTCAACTACAGCAAATTTGTGGAAGAAGGCGAATCCCGCATTGCCACCATTGAAGACTACAACTCCCACAACACCACCCGTCTGGATGTAGAAGGCATGAAAACCCTGCTACGCAAACTGACATTTGTGAAAGCCTTAGAACGCGGCGAATACGTCCAGCCAGAGGAATAAATACCGTGAAAATCTTAGTCACTGGCGCAGACGGGTTTATCGGCAAAAACCTGTTAGCCCGCTTCGCAGAAATGGAAGATATAGAAGCCCTGCGTTTCTCGCGGCAAAACACCGAACAGGAACTTCCTGAGCTGATTGCCGCCGCCGATGCAATTATCCATTTGGCTGGTATCAACCGTCCGCTGTCACCGGAAGAATTTGTAACAGGCAATACCGGGTTAACCACCACCCTGAGCCGGATTCTCACCGACACCCAGCGCACGATTCCCGTCTTATTTGCATCCTCCACCCAAGCAGTTTTGGACAACCCTTATGGCAGCAGCAAACGCGCCGCCGAAGATGCTTTACGGCATTATGCCGAGCAAACAGGAGCAAGCGTTTACATTTACCGCTTGCCTAATGTCTTCGGCAAATGGTGCAAACCCAACTACAACTCAGCAGTAGCGACCTTCTGTCATAACATCGCTAATAGTTTGCCGATTACCATTAATGACCCCAACGCACCCATCACACTGGTGCATGTGGATGATGTGATCCATGACTTCCTTCAAGTGCTGCAACACACACCAGCCATAGAACAACAAGCTTTCCGCGCCGTTATCCCCGAATACCAAACCACGGTAGGCGAACTCGCTCAACAGATTGAAGGCTTCCGCAACAGCCGCAACACGCTGATCACCCCCAAAGTCGGCACAGGATTACTACGGGCGTTATATTCCACCTATGTCAGCTATTTACCGACAACAGACTTTGCTTACAACGTCCCGAAATACGGCGATCAACGTGGTGTCTTCGTGGAAATGCTCAAAACCCCGGATGCTGGGCAATTCTCCTTTTTCACCGCCCACCCCGGCATTACCCGTGGTGGACACTATCACCACACCAAAACCGAAAAGTTTCTAGTGATTAAGGGCAAAGCCCGCTTTGGTTTTCGGCACATCCTCACCCATGAAACCTTCACGCTAGAAACCGACGGCGACAACCCGCAAATCGTCGAAACCATTCCCGGCTGGGCGCACGATATTACCAATATCGGCACAGACGAAATGGTCGTCATGTTGTGGGCAAACGAAATCTTTGACCGCGAACACCCCGATACTTACGCACATCAGGTTTGATATGAAAAAGTTAAAAGTAATGACCGTGGTCGGCACTCGC
>JBEUIR010000555.1:0-1643 GCA_040415395.1 Candidatus Thiothrix namsaraevi | reverse complement strand
TTTACGTGGATAAAACGGAAACCATCCAACGCTTGCTGTGCCAAGGTAAATATTTCTTCCTGTCGCGTCCACGCCGTTTCGGTAAGTCGTTGTTACTTTCTACCATCAAAGAAATCTACCAAGGCAATCGTGCCTTGTTTGACGGGCTGTGGATTGCGGATCAGTGGGATTGGAGTAAGACACACCCCGTCATTCACCTGTCCATCAACAAGCTCGACTATCAGGGCTTGGGTTTGGAAACGGCGTTGCAACAAGCCTTAGAAGCTCTTGCTGTGCAGCATCACCTTGCGTTGGTGAGCACCACACTGAAAAATGTGTTTGCCGAATTGCTGGAAAAACTTGCCAAACAGCAAGGCAAGGTAGTGTTGCTGATCGACGAATACGACAAGCCGTTGATTGACTACCTCGACGACATCCCGCAAGCCAAAGCCAATCAACAAACCATGAAAACCTTCTATTCGGTGCTGAAAGACAGTGACCCGTATTTAGAGTTTTTGCTAATCACGGGGGTGTCGAAGTTTAGTCGTGTGTCGATTTTCTCGGATTTGAATAACCTGTTTGACCTGACGATGGACTACAGTGCCGCTACGTTGTTGGGGTATACGCAGACCGAATTGGAGCAGTATTTCACACCCTATATGCCAGCAGTTGCCAAACGTCTTAAGATGGATCAGGGAGCATTGCTAGCAAAATTGCGTCATTGGTACAACGGTTACACATGGGATATGGAAACCTCAGTCTACAATCCGTATTCGATCTTGAGCTTTTTTCAGGCGCAAGCGTTCCGTAATTTCTGGTTTGAATCGGGTACACCGACGTTTTTGCCGAAATTGATGCGCCGTAAAGGGGTGTATCGGGTGGATACGTTTGAGGTGGACGAAACGACGCTGGGTAATTACGACCTTGAACGTTTGGAACTGACACCTGTGCTATTTCAAACGGGTTATTTGACGCTGAAAAGTTGCGATGAGTACGGTCTGTTCACCTTGGGCTACCCTAACCGCGAAGTGCAAGCCTCGATGTCGATGTATTTGCTGGCGGAGTGGTCACATCAGGAAGCAACCTATGCCACGCCAATGGTGGTGAATCTCCACAAAGCCTTTTTGCGAAACGATATCCCCGCTGTGATTGACATCATCAAGACAGTGTTCAAAAAGATTCCTTATCAGATTTTCCTGAAAGACCGTGAAGCGTATTACCATAGCTTGATTTACTTGACGTTTTTCTATCTGGGGCAGTACAGCGAAGCGGAAGTCAATGAGAGCAACGGGCGGGTGGATTGCGTGGTGAAGACGGCGACGCATATCTATATTCTGGAGTTTAAGCTGGATAAGACGGCGCAGGCGGCAATGGCGCAGATCAAGGGGCGGGATTATGCGGGGGCATTTCGGGATGATCCGCGCCCGAAGGTGTTGGTGGGAATCAATTTTAGCAGTGAGTTGAAGAGTGTGGATGATTGGGCGATGGAGTAATCACCTAAAAAGGTCGGACTTGTTCCGACCTTTTTCACATCAATGACCCGATTATTGCTTAGGAACTAGCGCTCCCTTAATATCAGAATTCCAGCGCATATTAACGGGTTGATTAGGCAAATCAGAAGCCACTGCCGCCGCTGGCGCAGAAAGTGAATCCACAATACAACC
>JBEUIR010000554.1:0-1644 GCA_040415395.1 Candidatus Thiothrix namsaraevi | reverse complement strand
GCGCAAGTAGTATTCAGACTTCCCCAGATAGTGCTTCATCTACAGATACTTTTTGAAATAGCCGACAGCCAGACGGGTTGCCAGTGCCACCAATAACAGGGCAGGGGGGATCACCCAGTGCGGGTCAATCACGATCGGTGGCAACAGGTACAGCACCCAAACACCGCGCAAGGTGTTATTGAAGCCGTGCTTGGCAATATGGTAAATCAGCCCGGATTCGCGCCCAACACTGGTGCGGCGTTTGTACCAGCCCAGCAACCCATCGGTTGCCGCTGCCAACATCACCACCCCAAACAACGGCGCAGACAGTGCCAGCACCGCCAACCGTTGGGCAAACAGCAATACGCCGATGTAAGCCGTTTGTAGTTGTTGCCAGAAGCCGTGTGCCAAGCCTTGCCCAACATCACGGTCACTGCCGGTAATCACCGTCGCTGTTGACTCTGCACCCAATACCAGAAAATCATGCAAGCCCGACCACACGAAGGTGGGCTGGTACACCCATGCCTGCACCGTCTTGATGAAGGTCAGTTCTTGTGGAGTCGACAGATCGGCAATGAGCTGGCTTTCCGCCACCAGATTATGCTGGAACACCGCCACACCCCGCACCGCAGGCCAAGGCCAGAACACGTATACCATGTCCACCGCCAGAGCCAGCAGGAAAACTATCGCAAACCATTTCACGTACCACAGCGTCCCCGTGACCTTTTCCATCAGGCACTCTCCCCACGGGTTTCCTTGACCCAGCGGATAATGGCTTGCATATCCTTGGGCAACAGTGGGTCAGCCCCCGCCAACGGCAAGCGCAGCTTGAACAGCTTGCCACCGTCCAGCAAGGCAAAGGCTTGCCCCTTGGGGAGCTGCACCAAATCCGCCGGGGTAAGGATGTCGGCCTCGGCTTCGGTGATGCGGTCAGAATTGCTGGCAGTGAAATCCACGCTGGAATCTGGGGCGTTATTGTCCGTAGCGGCGGATTGCGCGGTCTTGGTGTAGATACGTACCTTCGCCAACTGGTCGGTCAGCACCGCCGCCGTTTCTTCGTTTTTCACCCGCAGCATGATCAGGGTGTTGAGGTTGCCGACGATTTGCCCCGCTTTGGGTTTTTCACCAATTCCCGCTTCGATGTCAGAAGCCGTCTGGGTATAAGCCGTGACCTGTACCCCAGAACCCCCGGCCTTGTTGAGCAGCGGGATAAACTCATTGCCCACCAGTTCGTTGAATTCGTCGGCATGGATGGCGATTTTGGCGCGTTTGTGTCCCGCCAATTCCGGCAAGCCTAGGTTATCGCCGTGTTTGTAGAGCTGCCCGGCGATGGAGGTGAGGTCAGCAAACATGGAATTGCCCACCGCACCTGCGACTTCCGCATCCGAGAGCGCATCCAGCCCGACGTAGACCACGCCTTTTGCGCGGATCACTTCCATCCAGTCAAGAATCGGGCGCGGGTCATGGCGGTCAGCGTAATCCGGGGCGAGCAGTTCGCCAGACTTGCCGGAGGTGAGCTTTTCCAACAACGGCAACAGGCTGGCGGTGAGCTTGTCAAAGTAGGTCTTGTCGTACTCGAAGGCTGAACGCAGCCCATCCGCTACCGGGTCATACAGGTCGCGGCTTTTGGCCAACTGGGTGTAGGCGATGGCTTTGAAGTCGCGG
>JBEUIR010000553.1:0-1651 GCA_040415395.1 Candidatus Thiothrix namsaraevi | reverse complement strand
GGGTTGATTGGTTATTCCGGTAAGCAGTTGGTGACGGGGTTTTTCGGGCTGTTTTTGCTGATTGTGGGGTATAGCTTGTGCGTGCACTTGCCCCATTGGATTCTTTGGTGGGTGCTTGGAAGGGCTTTTCTTCAGCACAACAATCGTGGGGGCGCTTGAACCAATTACTGGAAGCCTTCCCCCATCAACCGCCGCGCATGATGTTGCCTGCTCCGCAAGGCAAATTGGATGTGGCACATTTGACGGTTTCACCACCGGGTAGCCGCAGCGCCGTGTTACATAATATTACGTTTGCCTTGAAGCCGGGTGAGTCGTTGGCGATTATTGGTCCAAGTGGCGGCGGAAAATCTTCATTGATACGCGCAGTGCTGGGCTTATGGCCACAAGCCAATGGGGATGTGCGTTTGGATAACGCCGATATTCGCCATTGGGATCGCACCCAACTTTCACAACATATCGGCTATTTGCCGCAAGACGTGGAATTGTTTGATGGCACTGTGGCGGAAAATATCGCCCGTTTCGGCAACGTCGATGCCGACAAAGTGCTGGAAGCGGCGCAATTAGCCGGTGTGCATGAAATGATTCTGCAATTACCCAATGCCTATGAAACCCTGATTGGCCCCTCTGGCGGTGCATTGTCCGGCGGGCAACGCCAACGTATCGGTTTGGCGCGTGCCTTGTACGATAACCCGAAACTGGTGGTACTGGATGAGCCGAATTCCAATCTGGATGATGTCGGCGAGGCAGCGCTCTACCGTGCCATGCAATACCTCAAAGAACGCAATACCACCGTACTGGTGATTTCACATCGCCCCGGTCTGCTCAATATGGTTGACCGTATCTTGGTATTGGTTGGCGGTACGGTTGCCATGTTTGGTGAACGTCAACAAATTCTTGCCAAAATGGCGCAAAAAACCACGCAATTGCCAACACGGGAGGCAAACGCAAAATGACACAGACACTCGCAAAATTACCCATTGCCCAAGTATCAGCGGCAATGGTTACTCAGACAGCTCCGGCTGCTGCCAATGACAATGTGGCAAAAGTGAATACCGATGACCGTCGCTATCAAGTGATGGGCATGGTGGTCTTAATTGGCGTATTTGGAGTCTTCATGACATGGGCCGCATTCGCACCGCTCAATAGCGCTATCGTTGCACCAGGGCGGATTGTGGTGGATGTCAAAAAACAGGTAGTGCAACACCGTGAAGGCGGCGTTATCCAACAAATTTTGGTGGATGACGGCGATTTAGTGCATAAAGGTCAGATTCTGATGGTATTAAGCCCAGCAGAAGCACAAGCTGATCAAGGCGCATTGTATGATCAGTTATTGGGTTTTGTCGGGTTGGAAGCACGCTTAAATGCCGAGTTAGAGGGTATTAAGCTGAGTTTCCCAGCCGAGCTTACCGCTAATACCAGTAACCCTGAGCGTGCGGCAGAGATTATTAAAGACGAAACCCAGCAGTTTAAAGTACGCCAGTCTGCGGCAATGTCTGAGCAAACCATCCTCAAACAGCGTTTGGCGCAAACCCGTGAGCAGATCCAAGGGGTTAACCAGCAAATTACTGCTGAAAAAGCCCTTGAAGCCTCTTATGGTAAAGAAGCCCAAGAATTACGTGGCTTGTTTGAAAAGCAGTTGATCAGACATTGC
>JBEUIR010000552.1:0-1651 GCA_040415395.1 Candidatus Thiothrix namsaraevi | reverse complement strand
GAGTTAAGATTTTTTTAGGATGGGTGCTGGTAGCGTGGGTGTCACAACGAAATAGATAAGCAAACCCTGTACTAACTAGCTAACTGTAGTTAGGTTATTCTTGGAATATGACCATGAGTTATACGCCTTTTAAGTTTTTCGGTAAAAATTCACGCGGGCGCGATTTTGTCGTCGGTGATATTCATGGCTCCTTTTCAGCCCTAGAGCGGCTGTTACAGCGTCTTAATTTTGATCCTGATGCTGATCGGGTGTTTTCAGTAGGGGACTTGATTGACCGTGGCGCGGAATCGCATCGCGTGATTGAGTTTCTGAACCATGATTGGTTTCATGCGATTATGGGCAATCATGAACGCATGTTGCTGGACTCAGAATACAACGCGGCAGTGTTGGAAAATTGGACTCGCTATAATGGCGGCGCATGGTGGAAACGTGTTCCTGAGCATATTCGCCCACGTATTCGCAATGTGTTAGCACAATTGCCGCTTGCTTTCGAGGTGTCTACGGCGACCGGGCATGTTGGCATTGTACATGCGGATATTCCGACAGGGATTCCCTGGCATCAATTTATACGTTCTCTGGAATCAGACCCAGATATGGAAGAGTACGCGCTGTGGTCACGCAATCGCTATAAACATTTCAAGATGATGGGGCGTACTGTACCCGTCGAGGGCATTGACTTGGTGGTGTTTGGGCATACGCCGGTTAGTAAACCGTTACACATGGCAAACTTTTATTACATTGATACCGGTGCGGCTTTGTTAGATGACAAGGCGTTAGGTAAGTTGACGTTATTGCAAATTCATCCGGTGATGGAATTGCACCAGTTGGATGTACGTACTGAGGAAGACATGCACGCTGCGGCGTGAATATCAGCTAAACCGGAACAAAAAAGGGCGGATCACTCTTCGCCCTTTTTTGCGTTGACCCTTACCAAGCACATTCACCTTTTAGCAACTGGCATTTACCGCTACACCAATCGTTGGGCGCGGTGGGAACATGGTTGCGATACGGCTGGCAATCGTGTCTTGACGACGCGCCACTTCACGGATTTCCGGGCGATTAATAAAGCTGGCTAAGGTCAGGTTGTCCAAAAATTCATATAGGCGTCCGCTCAAATCTTCCCATAATTGATGGGTTAGGCATTTCTCGCCACCGTGGCAGTCTTTGCTGCCGAGACAACGGGTTACGTCAATGTTTTCGTCTACCGCATTGATAATTTCTGCAATGCTAATTTGACTAGAGGGGCGACCTAAACGATAACCACCGCCTGGTCCGCGTACCCCTTCCACTAAACCCTCCTTACGTAACTTGGCAAATAATTGCTCAAGATAAGACAGGGATATCCCTTGGCATTGTGAAATATCTGCCAGCGTGACGGGACCTTGATGATCGTGAATCGCTAAATCCATCATGGCAGTGACCGCATACCGACCTTTTGTTGACAGTTTCATGGGGTGCTCCTTAGCAGTGTTACTGCGTGTTAATTCCCGACTGAATTACTCAGTATCTTAAGTAAACCTAGTGCATTAGTCAAGAATATTTGCAGACTTAAGTTATACAAGAAGTGAACATTAATGCTGTGCTCTTAGTATAGGTATGCGGTCACTGCCATGATGGATTTAGCGATTCACGATCATCAAGGTCCCGTCAC
>JBEUIR010000551.1:0-1657 GCA_040415395.1 Candidatus Thiothrix namsaraevi | reverse complement strand
CTTTATGATCTTGCCTTGGAGTTTCCGCAACAAAGCCGCCGTATTGACTTGGGAAAAACCGATCTACGCCTGCAATGCCAGCTCAACCTGCTCAATGAATCCAAAACCTTACAATATGTGCTTGACCTGTTGGACAAGTTCAATGAAAAAACCATCCGGCAATACACCGATGAAGCAGGCATGTACGACATTGGCGTATTCCTCTACCGTGCAACGTTGGGCAAGCATGGATGCGGAGAACTGAATCAGGAAGCCGTTGATTTGCGCATTATCAGTCCTTGCGAACACATCCATCGCTTGCCTTGGAATATGCTGGCGCGTGACAGCGACAACCGTTTTCTGCGCTACGCCGACTGGCAAATAACACTGGCGCGTGAATACAACCCACAGCGGGTGGAAATGCCCAGCCTGCCCGCCTTGCTGGTATTCAGCCCACCGGAAATCGACGGCTACGGCATGACGGGAACAGACACCCACATCCGCCAACTACAAGCCGAATTGACCGCAGAAATCCGTTCTTATGAAAGCCCTACCCTGTTTAAGCTCGTGCATACCCGTCAGGAGCTGGAACGTATCCTGCAACGCCAGCATTTTGATGTGCTGTATTACTACGGACACGGCGAAGGTGACGGCCTGAGTTCACGCCTGCGATTGGAAGCCCCCACACCCGCCAACCCCGGAACCATGAGCCTAATCCACCTGCGTGAAACCTTGCAACGGGCGGTAGGTGGTTCGCCAGCGGTGTGCTACATCAATGCCTGCATGAGTGCCAGCGGCGGCAAAATGGGGGCTGGCCTGCAACTGGGTTATGGTTGCGCCGCCGTAATCGCCAACCGTACCGAAGCATGGGTGTCCGTTGCCCAACGGCAAGGCTTAAGCTTCCTGAAATACATCTTGCTGGATGCCTTGTCCCCGCATGAAGCCTTACACCGCACTGTCACCAGTGGTTATGAAGATGTGGGGGATTCATCGTGGGCAACACCCATCCTGACCCGTCATTACACCGAATGGCAATGCAAACGCAAACCCAACCTGCACCACCTGAATCGACAGGATAAAGACTGGCCTCTAAAACTGGATCGTGTCAGCCAAAGTGGTTACATCGGTGAATACATGGAAGCCGTCCTCAATGGCAGTGTCGATACACTGTGTTGTGTTTGGTATGGCAGTGCAGCGGTTGGGGTCGATTTACTGCATGAGCGCGTTCAGCATAAAGTTCCCGGCAATACTGATCTGATTACCTGCCAAATGAACTGGCCTATGGCGATCACCGACGAAAACCGCGATGAAATGTTCCGTGCCAGCCTGTTGGCAGGCTTCCGCTGCATTTATCACGCCGCTCCCGGTAGCATTGAAGCCATTCCGCGCTTCCTGAAAGAAGTGTCGCTCCACGCGGGCAGCCACCGTTTACTGTTTCACCTGCGACTACAAACTGTCCGCCCCACCGACAAGGACTGGGCTATCCCAACCAACTTCAAACATTTTCTCGACTGGTGGCAACGGGTTGTTGCACCGGAACTGAGCAAGGCACGGATTCCCGCCATCATCACCCTCGGCTATGAACTGGATAACCTGAAAAAACTGGAAGAGCAATATGACAAGCACCTGAAACCACTCAACACCCAACAATTGATGGTCAGGCGTTTACCTCCGCTGG
>JBEUIR010000550.1:0-1658 GCA_040415395.1 Candidatus Thiothrix namsaraevi | reverse complement strand
AATTGAGGCGAGTGATGCAGCCGTGGAACAAGCTATTCAACAAAACCTGCCGCTGTTGGAGCGTTTGCAGCAGCAATATGCGGGGTTTGCACCGATTGCGGAACGCTTGTATGCGTTGCTGATTACGCCCCCCACAACACACTAATCGGCACTGCCCACATCCCCGCCCCAAACGGCACAACATGCTCCCCCGTATACACCACTACCCCAACAAACCGCTTACTTTTCGCCATATGGTCACGAAACCAATACAAGTGTTTGAAACTGTCCTTGCTGACGGCTGACCCCGCCTTAACCTCAATACCCAACAAATCGCCGTCTTCGTTTTCGACAATGAAATCGACCTCGCGCTGTTCGCGGTCGCGGTAATGGTAAAGCTGATAGTCTTCTTCTTGCGCATCCCGTTGTGCTGCCAGTTGGGTGAAAACAAACGTTTCAAGCAGCTTGCCGTTTTTCTCACCATCCAACCGCACCTTATCGAAACGCCAGCGTAATACCGCCGCCATCAAGCCCGTATCAGTCATGAACAGTTTGTCTTGTTTGCTAACCCGCTCGTAATCCGTTTTTGTCCACGGGCGCACCCGTTCCACCAAATACAGGGCTTCCAGCGCATTGATGTACGTTTGGATAGTGGCGCGAGCCAGTGCTAACCCCGTGCCAATGCCCGCAATATCCATGAATTTGCTCGACCATGCTGCCAAGACTTCCACCAGCAATACCATACTGTCACGCCGCCGGATATTGATAATGTCCTGCAAATCACGGTCTAGCAAAGCATCAAGGTAATCGTTCAGCCAGCGCCGCGCTTCGCGCTCCTCCGATTGGCGCACCACCTCCGGGTAGCCACCACGCAATGCCAGCAGGATATAGCGATCTTTCAGCGAATATTCCCCAGTTGCCTGCAAGCTGCTATCGGGCAGAAAGGTTTCTGCAAAAGCGTTAGGCAGAAAATGCGCTGGCACACCTTTGATTTCACCCTGCGCCAGCGGACGTAAGCGGATTTTGCGTATCCGCCCCGCCAGTGATTCAGAAACACCGGGTAATGCTTGGATATTGGCAGAGCCAGTCAGCAGGAAGCGCCCCGGCAATTGCTGAACATCCACATCCTGCTTAATGGCTGGCAATAGCACGGGGGCTTTTTGCACCTCGTCAATAATCATCAGATTATCGCCGTGCCGGACAAAACCGTGCGGGTCGCTTAGCGCGGCTGCCAGCAACGTGGTGTCGTCCAGAGTGCGGTAAACCGTTGCATCGGTAGCAATCGCTCGGACAAGCGTGGTTTTCCCACATTGGCGCGAGCCAGCTAATACCAGCACACGGCGGGATTGCAGCGCTTTACTGATGATGTGTTGTTGCCAGCGGGAATATTGAAACTGGGGCATAGTGAGTATCCTGAGTCTTTTAGCCTTTATACCATAGATAACCCGCGATTTTGACAATAAAAGTTCCGCGATTTGCAAAGTAGTTAATCCGCGATTTTAACATTAGCGCAATCGGCAAATTAAGGATAATTGAAATTCCCATCCCGCTACATCACACTTTGCGTCCATCGCTTTATCAGGAACAACCTCACCATGCACATTGCTGACAACGCTTTCATGCCACAGGAAATCCCCGCCATGACCCAACTCCACGAAGAAGAGCGGGTCATGCTCAAC
>JBEUIR010000549.1:0-1658 GCA_040415395.1 Candidatus Thiothrix namsaraevi | reverse complement strand
TTTCCCACGCGGTCAGCGCAATCGCTGCCGTCACCACAAATACCACGGGCATCGCACGCCGTGCAGGCCAGTTCAATCCCACTAGCAGCACGGCTGCTAGCACCAAGGGCAAAAATGCCAGTAACGAAAGTAACGTTTGACTCATTGAGAACTCCTCCTCCTGAATATAATTGGTATTACCAATTTAGCTAAAATAACCAACTGGTAAGACCATGAATTCTGGGACTTTTCGTAAGTCTTTGTCAATACACAATCTAATCCACTTGCAATAAAACGTTCAGGCTTTTATGATAGCCAAAATTGGTAAGACCAAAAGAGCGAAAGCTATGAAGAAATTACGTATCGCCGAGCAACTCACTCAACAACTGGAACAAATGATCACCAGCGGACATTTCACGCTGGGCGAACGTTTGCCCGCCGAACGCGCCTTGGCGGAGCAATTCGGCGTATCGCGCCCCTCGCTGCGCGAAGCCATCCAAACCCTGATTAGTCGAGGCTTGCTGGTTTCCAAACCCGGCGGCGGCACGTTTGTGGAAAACGATACCCCGCAAGCCACTGTGCCGTGCAGCAGCCCCTTGGTCGAATTGTTCCGCGAAAACCCCGAATACCGTTTCGACGTGCTGGAAATCCGCCACGCATTGGAAGGCAATGCCGCCTGGTATGCCGCCTTGCGTGCTACCGATGAGGACAAAGCCAATATCCGCGATTGTTTCGAGCGCATGATTCAACGCCACGGCAACGCCGACCCGATGGACGAAGCCCGCGCTGATGCTGATTTCCACCTCGCGATTGTCGAAGCCTCGCACAATCTGGTGCTGCTGCACGTCATGAAAAACCTGTTTGAGCTGCTGCAAAACAGCATTTCGCACAATCTGGATAAGCTCTACACCATCCCGCGTGTGTTCGATCCGCTCAAGAATCAGCACCGTGAATTGATGGAAGCCGTTCTTGCCAGCGACCCCGAACGCGCCCGCAAAGCCGCGCAAGAACATCTGGCTTTTGTGGAAGATTCCCTCAAATCCATCGACGCAGACGAAGCCCGCAAAGTGCGGTCGTTGCGCCACCTTACGTTGCTTGGAAGGTAAACCCATGCCCCCCATACCTGACACCATTTACTTTTTCGGCACCTGCCTTGTTGACTTGATCTACCCGCAAGCGGGCGTGTCGGCGATGCAATTGCTGCAACGTGCGGGGGTGAAAGTGATTTTCCCACCTGCGCAAACCTGTTGTGGACAACCCGCGTGGAACTCCGGCTACCGCGACGAAGCGCGTAGCGTGGCACGGGCGCAAATCGCGCTATTCCCCAAGCCGATTCCTATCGTGATTCCGTCAGGCTCGTGCGCGGGGATGATGAAAGTGCATTACCCCGAACTCTTCGCGGGGCAACCGGATGAGGCGCAAGCGGTGGACGTTGCCAACCGCGTGTACGAACTCACCGAATTCCTTGTCGATGTATTGCACATTGAGCTGCAAGATTTGGGCGAACCCGTGACAGTGGCAGTACACACCTCCTGTTCTGCCCGCCGCGAAATGGGCGTTGCCGACAAGATCGAATCCTTGCTGGGGCAGTTGAGCAATGTGCAACGGGTGGAACACGCCCGCAAACCGGAATGCTGCGGTTTCGGCGGCACGTTCGCGGTGAAAGAGCCGGAAATTTC
>JBEUIR010000548.1:0-1660 GCA_040415395.1 Candidatus Thiothrix namsaraevi | reverse complement strand
TCCACCTGATAAAAACGCACTTCCCGCACCGCATTCGGCGCAACCCGGCTAATATGCAGCCGCCAGTAATAACGCAACGACACCGCGATCAACACCAGCAGCAAGCCCTTGCCCCACCAAGGCAGCGCAGGCATAAAACCCACCACTACCGCCGCCAGCGCATGGCTTGCCACGATAAAAACAGCCAGTCGCCGTGAAGCCACTGGCTGCAAATACAAGGGCGGTTGATTATCCAAAGGTCATCAGCACACTAAGGCACGCAATAACGCCCGCGCATTCGCCATGCCCACCACCAAATTCTGGTGAATATCGTCCATGGTGATTTCTTCGTTATCTTTGCCCGCTGCCCAGTTCGCCACCACCGCACACGCGGCGTAACACAGATCCAATTCGCGGGCAAGCGCCGCTTCTGGCATCGCCGTCATCCCCACCACGTCACAACCGTCACGTTCCAAACGGGTAATTTCGGCTGCCGTTTCCAAACGCGGGCCTTGGGTAGCCGCATACGTGCCACGCGGAACCACATCCAGCTGCGCGGACTCGGCTGCTGCCAGCAACGCATTGCGCACTTCCGCGCAATACGGCCAAGAAAAATCAATGTGGGTCACATCGGTCAAGCCGTCCTCAAAAAAGGTATGCGCCCGCCCGTGGGTGTAATCAATAATCTGATCGGGAATCACCAAACGCATGGGCTGCATTTCCGGCGTAATCCCACCCACGGCAGCAATCGCCACGATATTTTTTACCCCCAAACTCTTCAGCGCCCACAAATTGGCACGGTAATTCACCCGATGCGGGGGGATATTGTGGGTATAACCGTGCCGTGCCAGAAACACAATACGCTTACCAGCGATCATGCCATGCGTCACCGGCCCCGAAGGCTCACCGTAAGGCGTATGCACCACTTCACGGTGAATCACTTCCAAGCCTTCGATTTCGGTCAGCCCCGTCCCGCCGATTATTGCAAATTCAATCGTGCTCATTTCACAACCCTTTTACTGCGTAAATACCGTTGGCGTTACGCCAATATTCCTTGTAATCCATCCCAAAGCCGAACACGTAACGATCCGGCAATTCCAGCGCGGAAAAATCGCGGTGAACGCCATCAACTCGGCGCTCGTGTTGCTTATCCGCCAAAACCGCCACATGCACACTTGCCGCGCCCTGTTCCCGACACCAATGGGTAATTTCCCGTAAAGTATAACCTTCGTCGAGAATATCATCGACCAACAGCACATGCCGCCCCGCCAATGCCGTCTCAGGCTTGTGTAACCAAGTAATCGTTTTACTGCCACTCGTTGCCCCACGGTAACGGGTAGCGTGCAAATAATCCTGTTCCAAGGGGAACGCCAAGCGTGTCAGCAAATGCCCCGTCAAGATCACTCCGCCCGTCATCACACACAACACCAGCGGGTTTTTATCCGCCAGTTTTTCAGTAATTTCGGTCGCCATCCTATCCAACATGGCAGCAATATCTTCAGCGGAATGCAATAAATCAGCGTCTGCCATCGCACGGGCAGCATCAGCGGCTGTGATAACCATTTGTTCACCTATCGTTCAAGCAATCTTGGTATTCTAACCTAAATTAAGAAATCACTATGAAAAAACGAAAATGTGAGCGCCGGGTATTGCATTATCACAATCAGAATATTAAAGTCGG
>JBEUIR010000547.1:0-1663 GCA_040415395.1 Candidatus Thiothrix namsaraevi | reverse complement strand
TGGCGTTTACACCCTGCCCAAGCATTTGGACGAAAAAGTTGCACGATTGCAGTTGAAAACCCTCAACGCGCAACTCAGCACCTTGACCGAAAAGCAAGCACAATACATTAACGTAGCGGTGGAAGGACCTTACAAGGCTGACCATTACCGCTATTAAGATTAGTTAGAATTGGATGTGTTGTCGGACTGAAGTCCGACCTACGGGATTGCTGTAGGTTGGGCTTTAGCCCGGTATCTTTGTTAGGGTTAAAGGCAATCACCATGCAAAATGATCGGGTCGTTTGGTACAACCCGCGTCCTGTCACTACGGATGCCTGTCGGGTCTGTGGCAATACTCACCATAACCACCTCATTCTGACAGTTGCGCATTGGGCGACCGATTTGGGCATTATGGATGTGGCGAAGTGCGGCGACTGTGGCAGTGCGTGGTTTCCGAATATGGAACGTTTTCTCGTCCCGTATCCTGATACCCAGATTATTCTGCAAGACCCCGATTTTCCCTACTATATCTACCATTACTTAGAAATCGTGGGCGGGCTAGACTGGAAAGTGAGTTTATTAGAACGCTTGCCGTTTGCCCAATTCCGTTCTGTGTTAGAAATCGGCTGCAATGCTGGAGTTACGCTGGATTATTGCCGCACACAATGGAATGCCGAAACGGTCATAGGATTAGAACCTTCGGCCTACGGTCTGATAGGTTCACGCTTGCTGGAAATACCGATCCTTCCACAGTATTTGCATGAAGCTACTAGCATTCAAGATCAGCAATTCGACTGCATTTACGCGACCGAAGTCTTGGAACATGTGTCTGACCCGTTGGCTTTTCTGCAAGAAATCAAACGCGCATTAACATCCAATGGCATCCTGCTATTAACCACACCGAGGGCTGGTGCATTAAATCTGCAAACGCCAGCGGGTGAGTTACTCGCAGCCTTGTCACCGGGAGCGCATTACTTCTTGCTGTCACCGGAGAAATTGGCGAATTTAGCAAGCCAAGCCGGTTTCGCATGGTGTCACATCGAGCCATTCGGCATGACGCAAGTGTGTGTACTCGCTGATCACCCTGTGACGCTGGCAAACCACGTCTGGGCAACGCCACGTATTCGCGATTACTATCAACGCAAAACCAGCCAAACCGTCGCAGATGCACGGGTGCTATTAGGGCACTGGCTCAACTACCACACCTACACCTGCCAGATGGGGCTGCCGGTTGAAGCGACGGTCATTGCTGAAATCGAAACGGCATTGCAAACCCAGTTCGACATTGATTTAGCACAGCCGCAAGGCTTGCTGGAACGGGTCGCAGCAACGGATTCTTTAGTGAGTTTGGGCAAGATCATGCCTTATGCTCTGCCCTATTATTTATACTGGCGCGGTGGCGATTACCTGCCTGTCGCCGAATTGCTGGTGTTGCAAGGGTTAAAGGTGGATTTTCAAAACTTGTTTGTTTACGACGCGCTGCTGGAGAAAATCCGTGCCGCCCAACCACAAACACCCATCTCACTTTACCAACGCTTTCAATCCCAATTAAAGCGGTTCCGTAACCGCTTGGTGAGACACAATCATGACTGACAACCATCAACACGATCACGTAAATCACGATGATCTGATCTTTAGCTTTGAGTTTTTCCCGCCCAAAACCGACAAGGGTGCGGAAAACCTA
>JBEUIR010000546.1:0-1667 GCA_040415395.1 Candidatus Thiothrix namsaraevi | reverse complement strand
GGGATTGAGCTGACCAAAGGGCTGGAAGACGTGGAAGAACCCGCCATCTGGGTACGCACGATGGATGAGCAAATCGCCCTGTGGATTGATTTGGGCGAACCCACGCCAGAACGGGTAAAAAAGGCAACTCATCGGGCGCGAGCGGTGCGTGTTTACAGCTTTAACAGCAAGTCGGATGTCTGGTGGTCGCAAAATGTGAAAAAGTTTAGCCAGTTGGATGCGGCGTTTTACCGCTTTCCCGCAGAAGAGATTGAAGCGCTGGCGGCGTTGGTGAGCCGCACGATGGATTTGTCGATCACGATTACCGGCGATTCTGCTTATGTGGCGGGGGACAAGGGGGAGGTGGAGGTTCATTGGGACGTGTTGCAGGCGCGGTAGAGCCATCAGAGTTTGGTGAAACGCTATTGATCAAAGCGTTCTTGATGTTTCTCTATGAAAGATCGACAGTCTCATGTTTGTAATAAAGGTTGATGAGATTGTCGTGTTTAATCCGAAACTGACTACGCCGCTTGGTGACAGGTTTTGGGGATGAAGCTTTTTCCATCTTGATCGCGGGGTCATAGGAAATGGTTCCGTTTGCTATCGCTTTCAGGAACAGCAAGAAGTCGGTTTCTTCGCACAGCAAAATTTGGCAACCAAAGGCATATTCGGGGGGAGGAGTCCGAAATAGCGACGGAATATAGGCGGCTTGCGCGTGTTTGCGGTTCCAATGATCCAGCATACCGTTAAAGCTCCACGATGCGGCTATTTCTCCTGCTTGGGTTTCAAGACCAATACAGCCTGCCATATCGGTGATTTTCCCCGATTGCTGATCGTAACCATCTAAGATCAAACGTAAGCCTGTGTCGGCGTGGTAGGTGCGACCGATTGTGTAAATCCCACCAAAATTGATGCGGTCAACCTTGCCACTTTTGTCGGGGTAGCCGAAGCGACGCAGGAAATCAGGTACGCCGTTATCACAATAAAATCCACCTGTTGGTTCTGGTGTCATCAGTGTTACGGGGCTTTTGGGCTTAAAAGAACGGAAGTCATTGACTCCATACTGTTTGATTTCCCATCCAAGGTAGTCTGGTTCTGAGTTACCATTCGGGGAAATGCCCAATTCTGCCTCCAATGTATAGCCGCCGCCATTTCTGGCACTGTAAGGTGTGATCACACCATCTTTCCCCAGTTTCTGTGAAGCTATCCAATTTTTCTCACAAATTTCTTTGAGGGCTTCCAATAGCAGAATTCGGGTATTTTGCTTTTTATCAGGTGGGAATAGCTCAATAAGAACACTGCTGAGGTTGATGTTATTGTTGGTAAGCGCATAAAGCTCCTTGCTCAACGGGTCATCCGGGGTAGCAGCGTAACCCAATACATCGCCGTTTGGGGTGATACCAAGGAACAATGTCCTGCCTTCATCGCGGGAAGCGATCACATTTGAGGGGGCATGACGGCAACCTTTTAGAAGCCCAGACATGCGTACTTCCGGGTATTCGGGATACAGAATAAGCTGAGCATTCGGGGCAAGATAACGTCCGTTCTTATCGACCCAATAGAAGGTAACATCGGCTTTTGTGCGTGACGTTTTGCCTTTAGCTATATTGCTATCGTCTACGTAGAGGGAACCATGAGGAATGGTGTGCAAGGCAGAAAAGCCACCTCCAAGGTAGAACAAGTCGGAT
>JBEUIR010000545.1:0-1668 GCA_040415395.1 Candidatus Thiothrix namsaraevi | reverse complement strand
TGCCAGCCTTCCAGAAATTCGATGTACAACGTTTCCATCGGTTGCGCCCGGTTAGCACCGATGTATTGCGGGTTGGGGAAATCGCGAATGGAGCGGGATTTACGATCCACCAAATGTTGCCCGCCTTCGTAAGCAATCAATTTCACGCCGTATTGTTTGGCAAGATCGGCCTGCTTTTGCACCATCGTCAGCACATTTTGAAGGGAATAAGCGTTGCGGTCGTCTTTTAAGAGCTTGAAGACATCTTCGGTGCTGCGCACTTCGGCTTGCTGGCGTTCGTGAACGTAGAAATACGGCGCAATGGCAAACGCATCAATGTGGCGGTGCGCTTGGTTATAACTGAGCAATATTTCACTTAAGCGGGGATTAGCCGACCAACCGCTCAGCACCCGCACCAAGCGCTTGGTGTTACCGAAGGCTTGTTCCCACAGCCGGAACACTTCTAGCGAGCGTTTGACGTAATATTTGTGACCGGCTTGCGGCGGGTCGGTGTCGAGTTTTTGTTGCAGCCCCATTTGCTTGGTGTAATGCGCTTGGCTAAAAACTGGATTCCAGGCTTCATTGGTGTATTCCACGTAGGCTTTTAGGTGGGGGCGCAGATTTTGTTTTACATAATCAGCGTATTGGCGCACGAGGTCGTCATCCGCCGCATGGGGAATAGTGAACCATGCATCGGCATTCAGGCGATTCGCTAACGCGACCATGATTTCCAGTGGTGCGCCGCGTTTGCCTTCTGCCCCTGCCCAAGTGGCTTGGCTGAGGCGTGGCATTTGTTCCCACCGGCTGAGCGGATTACGGGTAATGCCCGACATATTCATGAAGCGGATTGTTTTGAAATCACGCATAAAATTCAGGTAGTCGGGATTAAACACAATGTCGTCGTAATATGTTACAAAGTCACGGTAATCACTGTCACACTGTTGAGCGCTGTTAACGCGCTGAAACGGATTGTCGGCACAAATGCCACCCGGTAGCAGTACGCGAATATTACGCAAATAGTTATCGGGGTTGGATTGTTGAATCGTCAGCGTGACTTTGAAAAACTTGTCAGCACCGGTAGCAATCTGAATGAGGTCTTTGCCGGGTAAGCGTTGGATGAGTTTGGCATCATCGCCATAGACCAATTCGCCCTCACCGTCGTACAACACCGTGTACTGTCCCTCTGGCAATGTACCCGCAGGCAACCAGTGCAAAAGATTAGTACCGGCTTGCCCGCCGTTGAGCCGTTGCGGCCAGCCGTCAGCATCGTAAACAATGTTACCATGCGTGAGCTTGGCTTCGGCAAACGGCAGCGCCATTTTGAATACATTGACGAACGGCACGCTGGAATCGACTTGCATCACTTCGTTGGTATTCATGCCGATCGGCAGGTTAGCGGCATATGTCGGCAGTGTGGTAGATATGAGACAGAAAATGCTAAAAATAATAAGCCAAACAGATTTTTTTATTACGGTCACAACCAATTCCATGCAGTGTATTAGTGTGGTGAAACTATAGCAGGATGCGTGATATTCATCACTTCTTTGGAGTGGACTTCGCACTAGAATGCCTGGCATCAACGATTAACGGGACTTTTGCTTATCACCTTGCCCTAAAAAGAAAACTTGAATTATAAGTTTTTGCTAATATACTCGGTGGTAGTTTGATTTGGGGAAAACACATGAAACG
>JBEUIR010000544.1:0-1670 GCA_040415395.1 Candidatus Thiothrix namsaraevi | reverse complement strand
GCGCGGGCAATGTAACCGAAGATTCCACCATTATCCGCATGTTAGCCGCTGCTGGGTCGATGGTGTTAAGCACGTGGCTGCCTGAGCCGGATCACAGTAGCAAAGCGCAACACATGAACGAAGAACACCTTGCCGGTGCTGCTACCGCCGTCCAAAACCTGTTACTGGCTGGTGAAGCCCGTGATTTGCAAACCTATTGGTCTAGCGGCGGCGTATTAGCTTCCAGCGAGTGTTTCAAACTGTGTGGCATCCCCACAGAACAAAAACTACTGGGCGCAATTTTCATATTCCCACCACAACCAAACACTAGCACTGACATCCACGAAGGCAAATTACGCAACCAACGCGGTACACCGGATAGCTGGCGCACGTGGGTATCACTGAGTCAACCACAGGAGCAAGCCGCATGAATTCGTTCCGTTTTGGCATTGAACACGAGGTCGCGTTTTACCGCGCTGACGGCACATTCGCCGATTTCACCAACACCTGCTTTGCTGATTTCCAGCAAATCATTGAACGCTTGCCGGAATACCCCGGCGATGCCGAGCATTTGCGCAGCGGCGATGCTGGTATCCGCCGCAAACGCTGGTACATCGAAGGTTACGAACGTTTCAACGAAGACGGCACATTGTTGACTTGCGTACCGAAAGGCATTGAAATCCGCACCACTATCCATACCGGCATTCAGGGTGTGTTGAACGAATTGCAGGACAGTTACCACCTGTTGCTGGACATGGCAGCGCGTTATGGCTACCGCCCCGCTGCGGTGAGTTTCAACCCGCAGCAGGTGAAATTCACTCCCAATCCGCCCCTGAATGCGTTTGAACGCGAACAACAGCGCAACGAATCGCCCGAAGAACGCGATACTGCCCATATTCCCATGCTTACCTATGGCCCGGATTTGAGCCTCTCGCAGCCGGGGATGAGCAGTGCCGCAATGGTGGATGCTGCCAGTAAACTGACGTATTACAGCCCATTTATTGTGCCATTCAGCTTTAACTCGCCATTTTACGCCGGGGAAATCTGGTCTGGCTTGTCGATCCGCACCTGGAAGCGCACCGGCGCACGCCCCGCCGCCTTGGTATTTCCACCCGATAGCGGGCATTTACTGCATTCCAACCCGACCTTGACCAAAGCACCACGCCATCCGGCGGAAGCGGGGCGGATTGAGTTCAAAGCGTTTGATTCCAGCAGTGATTTCACCCTGTACGCCGCACTGTTTGCCTTGCTGAAAGGGTTGATGCTGGATGACAGCTTGCCAGGGCGAGCCATTGTACCCAATGCCCATCAGCATCAAGTGGCGGCGATGCAAGGCTTTGATAATCCATTGGTTTTCAAGTTCGCATGGCAAGCACTTCACGCCGCTGACAAGGCGTTAGGCAATGACCCTGACCATCAGTTGCTGGAACCGCTGTTTGATATGCTGCAACGCAAGCGCACACCGGCGCATGATTTGCTGGAAATGAGGTTGTGTGCATGAGCTTGCTGCTGGAAACTTCATGGGAATTTGAAGCCAGTTCCATCCATCTGCGCAAGCTGCTCTCACAAAGACACAGTTGCCAGATTTGCCATCGCGCCAATGAAGTTATCAATGAATTTAACAGCACGGAGCAGGCTCGTCCTCCTGAACGCGCAACACCAGCGTTGCACTAGTATCGTTCAGACAAGCG
>JBEUIR010000543.1:0-1671 GCA_040415395.1 Candidatus Thiothrix namsaraevi | reverse complement strand
TAGCGGTTTTGTCGTGTACAGAGAATATTAAGTCTAAAAAACGAAGGAGATTCATAGCCTTTAACTAACTGGAGAAAAGGTTATGGGGTATCTCAAAAAACCCAAAACACACAATGAAGCAAAACTGTATTTTGATGCCATTGACCAAGATGTTAAACCTCGTGCCAAGCGCTGCCCTAAAGGTCTTGCTAATGCGTGGGATGACAAAATCAAGGCGTGTTATCACCATAAATGCTGGAAACGTCACCGCGTGACGCAATACAAATAGTGATGCGCTGCATCTCCCTTCGGAGGTGCAGTTTCACCACCTGCTATTTTTAAAGCATTAGCTTGCTGATAATAATGGGTGTGATGTGTGGCGGGAACTTGATCCGGTCATCATTGGTAACAAAATAGGTGCAGCCGTTGGTGAGTGCGGTGATCAGATGGATGGTATCCGGCAACTTGTTCTTGAAAAACGCCCGCAATTGCGCCGCATCTTTGAGGATTTGGCGTGATACCGGAATGACCAGCAACGCCTCAGACGGGCTGATATGCTGCTCATATTGCATCTGTGACCCGACATCCTGTTTCTCGAACGGTTTGACCAAACACTCTGCCAAAGTCAGCTCACTGGTGACACTGATACTGCCTGTCGCTGCAATCACTTCAAACAACGCTGTTACCTGCCCGACAAATTCGGGGTGTGCTTCCAGTGCGTAAATGAACGCATTGGCATCCAAATAAAAAATGCCCTTGCCGATGCTGCTCAGTTCCATTCATCCCTCAGCTTGCGGATAAAGTTATCGGCATCCTGTGCGGATTTGTACAGGTTGCTGCCCTTGTTCGCCCCAATCATTGCCAACAAGGGGCTGCGGGGTTGTACAGCCGGACGTTGGCTCACCGCTTGGGGAACTAACACCAGCAATCCATCCTGTTCCCGTACTTCCAGCATATCGCCTTCGTGCAGGTTGAGGCGTTTGCGCAGGGCTGCGGGAATCGTCACCTGATATTTGTGTTTTACCTGAACATAGGTCACGGGCATCACCTAAACGTTAGAAAATTGGAAAGTCAAACTTAACCATTGAGTCTAAGCGTTTGTATGCAAGAGTCAATAAGCATTGAAGACTCATTTGTTACTGAGTAAAATTACTCAACACACTGAGTAATTCGGAGAGCCACATGCACCAACGCCCGTGCGCCGCAATCAAAGGGGTCACAATCAAAGGGGTCACAATCAAAGGGGTCAGACTCGATTGATTCTATAAACAATAGTGATAGCCCAACATGAAACAACAATCAATCGAGTCTGACCCCTTTGATTATCCCATGAACGCTGGGAAATCCTACGCGAATTCAAGAACACCCACTGATCAGGGAACGGATAAACAAGGTGTCTGGTCAAGACGCTATACGCGATACCGTGCAGGCAAGGCTTGCGCGACTACTTTTTTCACAGACCAGATAAGTTGGGATTGCACCGAAGGCTTGACACCCACTTACATCCTACTAATCCTTTAATCCTAAAAATCCCAGTTCAAGACAAAGAAACCCCTCCTAACCTCCCCTTATCAGGGAAGGGAGTAAGAGAACGTCAGCACTTTCTTGTTCCTCCCCTGATAAGGGGAGGTTAGGAGGGGTTTCTTTGTCTTGAACCTGACAGTAGACTAGAAGACGAAGACATTACCCAGT
>JBEUIR010000542.1:0-1673 GCA_040415395.1 Candidatus Thiothrix namsaraevi | reverse complement strand
GACCGATGCCAACACGTTGCCGGTGGATGGTGTGACGATTATTGCCAGCGGGCGTGAGGCGGATCAATTTGCCGCGACCAAACCGGATGCACTAGCGCATAAAAACGTCACCACCTTTGCGCTGGAAGTTCCCATTGGCTGTTTGACCGGCGGTAACAGCAACGGCATCTTCGGGGCATGGACAAGCGCCAGCCTTCCCCAAGTCAGCGTGCTTGACCCTACCCCCGACAAGCTCAAAGCCAAAGTCAGCGGTGGTGCATGGACACAGGTTTCGCGCCTCGGTATGCCGCTGGTTAACGAAGTGGTCATCGGCTTGCCCGACAAAAACCTGTTCAACGCCAGTGAACCCAAGGATGATGCCGCGCAATTCATCAACTACGTGACCAACCCCAGCTTGCCGGTACTGCTGAATGCGCTGTTTGGTGTCACCGCCCCCACCAATGCAGGTCGCGCTGACTTGGTAGCTGCATTCCTGACAGGCTTGAAAGGCGTGAATGCTGACGGTTCAGCAGCAGAAATGATGCGCCTCAACACTGGCATTGCTGCTACCGCGAAAGCCAGCCAGAACAACCTTGGCGTGGCAGCAGGCGATGCGGCTGGCTTCCCCAACGGTCGCCGCCCCGGTGATGACGTAGTGGATGCCGAACTGAGGGTCGCAATGGGCTTGCTGTGCCACCTGCCACTGGGTTTGTGTACCCCGGAACAAGCGCCTAGCGGGATGATTCCTTACACTGACGGCACACCGCAAAACGCAGGCCAGTTCGATGAGAACTTCCCTTACCTGACCACACCACTGGCTGGTTCACCCAACACAAACTAAGGGAGGCATCGCTATGAAAAACCAATACTGGAAACTATCCACCAGCACCTTGCTGCTCACACTGCTAACTGCTTGCGGTGGTGGCAGTGGCAACAACACCATGACTGAAACGGGCAATGGCGGCGGAACCAGCACCTCCGCCAGCCGGGTGCAAGCCATCGCCAGCGCCACCACGACTGCCAAAGCGACTGATGTCACCGACCCTGCGGGTCTGCAACAAGACCTTACCAGCATATTTGGCGCGGCTGATGGCGAGCCTGTCCCGGTCAATGGCGGCGATACCGTGCAAACCGTGATTAACCGGGCAGCGGGGCAATAACCATGCAACCGAAACAGAGACCTACATCTGTTTCGCCTGTTACAGGGCGGCGTTACGGTGCTGCCCTGTGCTTTTCCCTCCTGCTGGGCTTGCCTGCCGTGCCGCAGGCAGCCCCCCATATACCAAGCAGTGAGAGCGAAGTGCTGGAAGTGTTGCCCACCCAGCTACGGGGAAACAACAACCCCATCAACCACCTGCGGGCGCAATGGCGTGCCAACCCGCAGGACACTGCCACCATTGCGGCGCTTGCCCGCCTGTATATCGAAACCGGGCGTGAACAGTCCGACCCACGTTACTACGGCTATGCCGAAGCACTCCTGCAACCGTGGTGGAAACAGACTGACCCACCTGTCGAACTGTTGCTGCTGCGTGCCACCATCCGCCAGCATAACCATGAATACGCCGCCGCCATTCAAGACCTTGAGCAACTGGTGCAAGCTAACCCGAACCAAACCCAAGCATGGCTAACCCTTGCCACCGTCCAGTTGGTGAAAAATCTGTTCCTGTGGGAAGGGCGCAGTTATGTGCGCAAAG
>JBEUIR010000541.1:0-1685 GCA_040415395.1 Candidatus Thiothrix namsaraevi | reverse complement strand
TTCTCACACCTACATGATTAAGGTCTTCTCACTATCACACCCTGCCCCACCATTTCCGCTATACTCGAATCTTGTTCTCAGCCTACAAACACCCAGTATGAAAAAACTCCCCATCGGCATCAGCACCCTCAGCAGCATCCTCAACGACGGCTGCATCTACGTGGACAAAACCGCCCTGATCCACCAACTGGTGACAACCAGTCGCTATCACTTCCTCTCCCGCCCGCGCCGCTTCGGTAAATCCCTGCTGGTTGACACCCTCAAAGAACTCTTCGAGGGCAACGAACTACTGTTCCAAGGATTAGCCATTCACCCCTTATGGGACTGGACAAAAAAACACCCCGTCATCCACATCACCTTCAACGACGGCGTACATACCGACCGCACACAACTGGATAACCGTATCCGCGCACAGTTGCACGACAATGCCAAACGCCTACAAATCGAACTACCCGAAACGGATGACATTCCCCAGCAATTTTCCCGTCTGCTTGAGCGAGCCGTGGAACACCACGGGCAACCTGCGGTAGTGCTGATCGACGAATACGACAAACCCATCCTCGACCAAATTCTGGACAGCCAACGCGCCGCCGAATTACGTGACGGTCTAAAAAACCTCTATTCGGTACTGAAAGGGCGCGACACCCTGCTGCGCTTCGTGCTACTGACCGGCGTATCCAAATTTTCCCAAGTCTCACTCTTCAGCGGGTTAAACAACCTCAACGACATCACGCTGGATGCCCGTTACAGCGCCCTGTGCGGCTACACCCAAGGCGAACTGGAACACCATTTCCATGACCATCTAAAAGGCGCGGATATGGCACGAGTGAGGGCATGGTACAACGGCTACAATTGGTTAGGGGAATCCGTTTATAACCCGTTTGACATCTTGTTATTTGTCGATAAAGGGCAACAATTTCGCAGTTACTGGTTTGAAACCGCCACCCCTAGCTTTCTGCTGACCTTGCTCAAAACCGGACATTACTACCTGCCGCAACTGGAATACCTCGAAGTCCAAGAATCCAGCCTCGGAAGCATCGACATCGACAATATCCCCGCCGAAGTGCTGCTATTCCAGACAGGCTACCTCACCATCCACGAAACCCTGCAAATGGGCAACCAATTGGGTTTCGTCTTAGGCTACCCCAACCTTGAAGTCAAACTCAGCCTAACCACCCATTTACTGAGCTACCTCACCCCAACCAACAGTCGCGCCCCGCAAACCAGCATACAAATCTACCGCCTACTGGCAAAAGCAGACATGGACGGGCTACGGGATACGTTCAAACGCTTCTTCGCCAGCATCCCACACGATTGGTATCGCAATAACAGTATTGATCAGTACGAAGGCTATTACGCCAGCCTGTTCTACGCCCACATGGTCGCTTGTGGTGCGACCACCATTGCGGAAGATGTCACCGCCACCGGACAAATTGACCTAACCGCGATCGTGGAAAACAAGGTATTTATCTTCGAGTTCAAGGCTATCGACACAGAACAGGGCAATGGCGCAGCATTGGCACAAATCAAAGCCAAACGCTACGCCGACAAATACCGCGACGGGCGCGAGTTATATCTGGTGGGTATCGAATTCAGCAAACAAACCCGCAACATCGTCGGGTTTGAGTGGGAGAAAATCTAACGCTCCCCAACTATTCTCCGTATACCGCCTCATCCACCAGCAA
>JBEUIR010000540.1:0-1685 GCA_040415395.1 Candidatus Thiothrix namsaraevi | reverse complement strand
CTACGCCATGCACGAAGTGTTGGGTAAGGAAGGCACGCTGGGGCGCGAATCCGAAACCGAGATGGTGCTGACCCGTTATCTGGGCGAAAAGCTGATGGCTTTCAACCCCGGTTTGCCAATGGAAGCCTATCAAGACGCGATCCGCACTCTCACCGCCACCAGCAGCAGCGCCGCCACCCTCGCCACCAACCGCGAAAAAGACACCCTGCATAAAAACGGCCTGGAAGTCACCTACCGTAATGCCAAAGGTGAACACCTCAAAATATGGAGCTGAAAAACCTGCACCGCGACATCAAAGCCGCCTTTGAGGAAAACCTTGCCGATTACAAAGATACCGTTCCCCACCTGTTCCACCACAACGTTTTCATTATTCTCGGCAATGGCGTGGAGGCGAAAATCGGCTCACTTTCCAGCCAGTTTGCGCATTTCAACGACTGGAAACGCTTATCAGAAGGCGAAGTAGGCGTGGTCGATCACGACAAAGATCCGTGTCGCGCCAACAGTGGCGAGCATTTACAGCAATTGCTGCGTGAACAAAAAGCCTATGTGTTTTCACTGGTGCAAAAATTCAATCAAGCCGTAGCACCGGATGCACCCTACACCCAACGTGACGACATTATCGTCATTACCGATGAGGCGCACCGCACCCAATACGGTCTTTTGTCGCTCAATATGCGCAATGCCTTGCCGAATGCCAGTTTCATTGGCTTCACTGGGACACCGTTGTTTGCGGATGACGAAATTACCCAAGAAGTGTTTGGTGAATACGTTTCTACCTATGACTTCCAGCGGGCAGTGGAGGATAAATCCACCGTACCGCTGTATTACGATGCACGCGGCGAAAAACTGGTTTTCAAGGATGAGGATGGTGCACAGCATTCGGTGGCTGACCCCAAAGGCTTGAACGAAAAAATCGCGGCAAAACTGGCAGAGCTGGAAATCGACGACATTGATGTGCAGCAACGGCTGGAACGTGAACTGAAACGCGATTACCACCTGATTACCAGCAGTTCGCGCCTTGGGCAAATTGCCGAGGATTTTGTGCAGCATTACAGCCAAGGCTGGGAAACCGGCAAAGCCATGCTGGTGTGCATCGACAAAATCACCTGCGTGCTGAAGCTGGTTAATGCCCTGAGTGCAGAAGAAAAGCGGGCGCAACGCGAACACCTGAATGAGGAAACGCTTGCCTTGTTTGATCTGTTGCAGAAACCTGACCTCAAATCCAAAGAGCGCGAGCGTATCAAACAAGTGGCGGCTGAATTGCTGGAAACCTTGAAAGCGGAACGCCTGAATATTGCCAATTGGCGCGATAAAGAAGCAACGCGGGATGCGGTACGTCAGCAGATTTACGATTTTCTGTACGACGAAAACACCGGATTGCCGGTGAATGATTACACACCGGATGAAATCCCCGTCTTGCGGGATCGAGTATTCCAGCATGTTTACCGAAGTTACCCGACCTTGCCTTCGCCGTATTTCCAGGCTTAAACCAACACCACCACCAACTCCTTCGGCCCATGCACCCCATACGCCAACGTCTGCTCAATATCCGCCAATTCCAGCATACACCACAAATTTTATATTCTCAGACGTTGAAAAAACTGCTATAAACAACGAAAAACAACAAAATTTCGTTAAAAACTCACTTAAACAAGAATTCTGCGCGTGTCAAACTATGCTACATC
>JBEUIR010000539.1:0-1687 GCA_040415395.1 Candidatus Thiothrix namsaraevi | reverse complement strand
TCACCGATGGCAGGCTGGATGACCGAAATCCTCGTCGCGGGATGCACCGGTAACGATCACCTCTGGCAAGACCTCGGATTGTGGTCGCGCAAGGATTTATCCGCGCTGATGCACGATAATTTCCGTCCCCTGGCAGAACAGAACACCAAAGACATGAAGTGGAAAAAATTTCTCTACAAGCAAATGTGTATCGGCGAAGGTATCTACGTATGTCGTGCGCCTTCCTGTGAAGTTTGCGTGGATTACGCCGCATGTTTCGGGGAATAGCCGCCTACCTCGGCCTTGCCATCGGTGATGCCTTGGGTGCAAGTGTGGAATTCATGACCCCGGCTGAAATCCGCCAGGAATACGGCGTGCATAAAAACATGATCGGCGGCGGCTGGCTGAAACTCAAAGCAGGCGACATCACCGACGACACCGAAATGAGCCTTGCCTTGGGCAACGCCATCCTCAATGCAGGCAAAGTCGAACCCGCTGGTGTCGCCGAAGCCTTCAGCGAGTGGATGCGCAGCAAACCCAAAGACATCGGCAACACCGTGCGCCGTGGCATCGTCCAATACCGCCGTACCGGACAAACCGAAATGCCCGCAAGCGAACACGATGCAGGCAATGGCGCATGTATGCGCTGCCTGCCCGTCGCCCTCGTCACCCTGCACAGTTCATGGACAGACGTGCAAACCGCCTCGCGCCTGCAAGCCCATACCACCCACAACAACCCGGTATCGGATGCAGGCACAGAATGCATTATCCACATGCTGCAAGCCGCCATCCTCGGCGAACCCCGCGCCGAACTGGAATTGCTGGCACACGAACTGGTGCAACGTTACCCCGTATTTGAATACCGCCAACGCCGCCGCGACAATCCCAGCGGCTACATCGTCGATACCCTGCAAGCCGTGTTCCAGTCACTGTTTTCCACCGACAATTTTGAAGCCGCGCTGGTCGATGTGGTCAACCGGGGCGGCGATGCTGACACCACCGGCGCAATTCTCGGTATGGTGGCTGGCGCACTGTACGGCATAGACAACATCCCCACCCGCTGGCTGGAACGGCTCGACCCCAACATCCGCGCCCAATGTACCCAACAAGCCCGCGCCCTTTACCAACTGGCACAACAAGGACACACCCCATGAGACTTTCCCGTAAAGACGAACACTCCATCACCGCGATGCTGTCACTCGCGGCAACCGACCGTTACTCAGCTCCCGTGAGCCTTACCGAACTATCTGAATCGCTGAGTATTTCCACCTCGTATCTGGAACACATTTTCAGCGGTCTGCGTAAGCACGGCTTGGTGGAAGGTTTGCGCGGGGTAGGGGGCGGCTACCGGCTGGCACGCCCTGCCACGCAAATTAGCATTGCCGACATCCTCCACGCCACCCACGCACTGACGGATGAGGACACGCTGGAAAGCACCCTCGCAACCGTGGATACACGCGGGCTGCAAGCGGCGCAAGGGTGGGTGGAACTCAGCCGCCGTATCCGCGACTTTCTCGGCGAACTCACCCTTGCCGATTTCGCCAACACCAAACCCAGCAGCGTGTGGAAACAACGCGAAGATTCCGTCAGCAATTACATCGCCACCATGTTTCCGCCACACACGGTCTATAACAACAGTATGTCTGCTTAACGACAAGCTCAGCGCAACTGACCTGTGCCAAATCCTACAAAACCGCTCGAAAAATAC
>JBEUIR010000538.1:0-1688 GCA_040415395.1 Candidatus Thiothrix namsaraevi | reverse complement strand
GTCATAAAAGTTTTGTGATTATGATCATGACTCTACGCCGTACTGTGTGGTTTAGCGAGAAGCTTCCGAGGAAATGGGGTTGTGGGCGGATAAAGATTGCATCGGCATGTTAGTGGTTTCGGGTTTGGCTGAATTCTGGTATTAATCCGTCAGGGATTTTAAGCAGGGGAATTGCACGGGTTATGTCTCAGCCAATCAGGGTTTTTATCAGTTATAGCCATGACGATGATGAGCATCGTGAGTTTGTGTTGCGTTTGGCAGATCGTTTGCGTACAGAGCAAGGAATAGAGTGCCAGCTTGATCAGCATTTTCTACCGGGATTTCCGCCGCAAGGCTGGACTAAGTGGATGCGGGATTCAGTACGCGATGCTAAGCATGTTTTGATGGTATGCACACCGAAGTATCGAAACCGTTACGAGCGCAATCTGGAGAATTTGGAAGATACCGGTCGTGGCGTGGCATTTGAGGGGGTAGTCATTTCACAGACGCTGTATGAAAATTATTTTCACAACCACGGATTGAAGTTCATTCCTGTGCTGCCCAGTAATGGGAAACGTGACGATGTACCGCGTGAGCTGCGGGATTTCAGCATTTACACCTTGCCGGATGCGTTTCAGCAGGTATGCGATTTGATTAAGGGGGTGCAATACAACCCGTTGCCGCCTTTGGGTAGTCCGCCAGCGCAAAATAACTTGGAAGCCCGTGTCGATGCCTACCTTGCTTGGGTGCAGGATACTTTTCTGGACAGCATGGATGCTTACACCAACATGTATGGCAAGAAGCGGGTGCGGGCGCAGCCACCTGTTCGACGCAAGTCTTTTATCGGCAAGCGAAAGTTCGCGGTTCTTGACTCTGCTTTCAGTGGTTGCCGTGAACAAGAATTGTTGGTAGAAAAAACGTTTGACAATATTCTCGAAGCCTTGAGCGAAACCGGGCAGGGGGTGTTTCTCGGCAAGCCGGGTGCTGGCAAGACCACGACTTTATGGAAATTGGCAGATGATGAGATCAGGGCAAATAAGGATAGGGAACGAGAGCAACGTATAGTCCCGGTGATTTTACGCCTCGGTTTTTGGGTGCAGGGCGGGCAATCCTTGCAAGACTTTATTTTTGCCAAAACCAATGTTGTTGAGAGTATGTTGGGTAACAGTTTTTCTGAACTGTTGGAACAAAATCGTATTTTGCTGATTCTTGATGGTCTTAATGAACTGCCCATCATGCAGCAACAAGTTAAAGGCGAGCAAATCCGGGATTTTCTGAGCAAGCATCCGCAGGTGCGGGCTTATGCTTCCTGCCGTGAGGATGATTACAGTGATGATGTGCGCCTGCCGCTGCCGGAGTTGCATATTCAGCCGCTCGATATTCCTCGTATCCAAACCTTTATCCGTCAATATTTGGAGGCAGATAATCCCGAATATCTTGGACAAAAAGCAGAGGAACTGTTTTGGGAAATTGCGGGTGGGCAAAGTGTGCGTGATGTTTGGCAGCGATGGGAACAGCTTGGGGCAAGCCATAAACAATTTTGGGATGGTGAGGATATTCCTCGTGAAAATCCCGATGTTTATAGTAAGACTTCAGCTTCGCAAGACAAAATTTGGTATGACAAGGTAAAGAATAATCCACATAGCCTGATGCGTTTGGCGAGTAAGGGTGTGACCGGAAGTGATGCTGTCTAATATTAAGCCGCATTG
>JBEUIR010000537.1:0-1691 GCA_040415395.1 Candidatus Thiothrix namsaraevi | reverse complement strand
GCTCAGCGGCTCTACCCTCACTGGAAACTGACCATGACTGAAGCGCCTATCTTGTCCGTGCAGACGGTTAGCAAACACTACGGCAAACTGTGCGCGGTGAATCAGGTGAGTTTCCAGCTTGGCAGCGGCTTTCATGCGCTCTTGGGGCCGAATGGGGCGGGCAAATCCACCTTGTTCCAATTGCTCACTGGCTTGTTTGCGCCTGATCAGGGTGAGATTCACCTCAACGGCATCAGCATCCGCCGCGAGTTACCGCAAGCCTTGGCACAGATGGGCGTGGTCTTCCAGCAACCCGCACTGGATTTGGATTTGAGCGTGCAAGCCAATCTGGATTTTTACGGGCGCTTGCATGGCATGAACAAAGCCAGCATCCGCACGCGCAGTCACGCTGCCTTAACCCAATTGGAAATCGCTGAAGTTGCCCCTACCCCGTGCCGCCACCTCAGCGGGGGCAATCGCCGCAAGGTTGAACTGGCGCGTGCCTTACTCACCGAACCCAAACTGCTCTTAATGGACGAAGCCACCGTCGGGCTTGACCCCGCTTCCCGCGCTACCTTGCTAAGCTATGTGCAACGTTTGTGCCGTGAACAGGGCTTAAGCGTGTTATGGGTCACCCACTTAATTGACGAGGCAGAAGCCGCCGATCAAGTGCTGGTCATGCATAAAGGCAGATTACTGGCACACGCACCGCCCGCTGCCCTTATCGCCCAAACGCAAACCAGCACCTTACTGGATGCTTTTTTCCAACTCTCCGGCGAAACCCGGCTGGAAAAGCGCCCTGCACAATTATGAAATTGCCGGTCACGCACGGTCATGTGCTGCATTACGCCGAGTTCGGCAATCCGACGGGAATTCCGCTGTTGTTTGTGCATGGCGGCCCCGGTTCGGCGTGCCATCCGGTACAGGCACAATGGTTGTATCCGCAAGGTTTCCGCATTATCCAACTGGATCAGCGCGGTTGCGGGCAATCGACCCCGCAAGGTGGTTTGCTGGGGAATCGCACCGCCAATTTATTGCTGGATATGGAAGCCTTGCGCCAACATTTGGGGATTACGCACTGGGTGATTTACGGCGGTTCATGGGGGGCAACATTGGCATTGGAATACGCCAAACAGTATCCCGCGCAAGTCAGTGCGTTGCTATTGCGTGGGGCATTTTTGGCACGTCAGGACGACTGGGAATGGTTTAGTTTGCCGCACGGGGTTGCGCAACAGTTTCCCGTCGCGTATCACGCCTTATTGCACACGTTGAAACCCACTGCGGGTGAAAATCCGCTGAATAGCCTGTACCGGCATATCCACACCCTGCGCATACGCCCGGAACAGGCATACCGTTACGCACTGGCATGGGATGCGTGGGAATGCGCGGTCATGGGGTTGCCTGCCCCCGTGTTTAACCCTAACTGTCATGTATCAAGGGTGATGCACCCCTGATGATGAAAAAACAAGCGTGTTTTTCACGCTAATGCCAGCACTTGGCAGCCGCGCATCAACAGCACCCGCATTTACAGCCATTACTGTTACCAGCAATTTTTCTTGCCCACGCAAGGGGTGATGCAGGGGCTGGAAACCTTGCGTACCCTGCCAGTAATGCTGGTGCATGGTCTGCACGATTATGTATGCCGCTATGCCAGCGCGGTGTTACTGGCGCAATACTTGCCCAACAGCCAATTGATTTCGGTCGATGCTGGG
>JBEUIR010000536.1:0-1692 GCA_040415395.1 Candidatus Thiothrix namsaraevi | reverse complement strand
ACCACGAGCCGCCCCGAACCACACGAACACCGCCGGAAACATCAGCAGTAGTTATCTGGGGTTCCTCATACTTATTGAGACACCATTCCCAGACGTTCCCGGACATATCCATCAGACCGTAGGGTGACTGACCTTGAGGGTAAATGCCGACAGCAGACGTTTCTTGCAGGTAAAAATCGCCGTCTTTTTTCCATGTTTCATCAATATTGGCATAACCCGTTTTGTAACTTCCTTCCCACGGGTATTCCCGACCATCCGTACCCCGTGCCGCTTTTTCCCATTCCTGTTCCGTGGGCAAACGGATTTCTTGGCCTGTTTTGGCAGATAGCCAGCGACAGAAAGCGATGGATTCATACCAATCCACCTGTTCTACCGGACGGTTACTTTCTTTCCACCGAGATTCATGAATAGCCTCAGGTTTTTGCAGCCCTTCCCACCATTCATCATTTTCGTAGCCACCATCCGCCACAAATGTCTGAAACTGGATATTTGTGACCGGGTAGCGGCTCATTTTGTAGATTGGCAGGGACAGGCGTTCGCCATCTTGATAGGTAAATTCACCAGCGGGAATTTCTACCCAGTCGATGTCATCAATGCCAAGACCGGGACGATTATCCCAATGCAGCCACGCCAACACCGTGCTGATAGCGTGGCGCTCGTGTGGGTTGGGATAATTCGCAATATCGGTGATGGCGCTTTGCCATTGGGTACGAAATTCGGCAAACAAAGCGTCATCCAACAAACCTTGTTCACGGGCAATTTCAGCCGCTAGCTTGGGATTGCCAGCCGCTAACCATTTCAGGAAAGGTTTTGGGTCAATTTCGTATTCAGCGGCAAGTTTGGCGGCTTCCTCCCAACCGTTGGCAGCCCACCACTGCTCAGGCCAAAGCGTTTTGGCTTGTAAGCCGTTTGCCCGTCGCTCTTCAAAACTTTGCGCGGTAAAAAATTCTTGTAGCAACTGGTGTGAAAAACGCACGCTATCGCGGGTCAACTCCAGCAGACTAGCGGCAGCCGCAAATTCCAAACGTGGCAAAGGCATGATCGCGACAGCATCAGCACGGGACAACACAGTACGAACTTCCTGCGCGGACTTGGTACGGCTTTGCAGTTGCCATGCCAGCCGCTTGAGTTCAACCTGTAGCTCGTCCTGATGCGCTTTGGGGTAATGATTGTCCGGTTTAGCCTGTATCTCCCGATAAATCAGGTCTACCACGAACTCGCTAAACAGGGCAAAACGGCTTTGGGGTAATTGTTGTTGTTCGCTGTAGATCACTATCATCTGGGTCAGCAGGTAAGGGTTGGCTGCCAGTTTCATCAGGCTACGGGAATCGTTCAGGTATTTCTGTCTATCCCTGCCTCCCGACCAATATTCATTGTCGCCTGTTTTCCACTCTTCCGGGATTTCAGCCAGCGTCCAAAACTCTTCCCAGTGGTTTTCATGCCCACGTTTTTTCCAGTCTTCCCACTCAGAACGTATTTCTTTCCCACCCGCGAGTTGCCAGAACAGGCTTTCTGCCATCCCGTGCGCGGCTTCGTCTTCGGCAAAGTAGTTATGCAGGAAGTCGTGGATACGCGGCGGGTCGAGCGGCTCTATCGTCAGCCGGTCAAGCTCCTGTTCCAACGGTCCACGATAATCCCGCAGACGGCAGGTCAGCAGTACGGATGTCGTCGGATAACGCTCCAGCCATGTGC
>JBEUIR010000535.1:0-1693 GCA_040415395.1 Candidatus Thiothrix namsaraevi | reverse complement strand
GCCACACTTTTGGGGTGAGGTTGTTGTAGGATATTTGTTGCTGCTGAAGCGTAATTTCACGCACAAATGCGCCAAAGCGGATTTCAGTTGGCATAATTTCCCTGACGGCTGCTAGTCGTGTCTTGACAATACCATAAATAAACTCGTCATCTTAATAGATTTATTTAAGCACTTGGAGCGAGTGGATATTATGTGCTGAGGAAAATATGCAGGGCGAGCACGATTAGTAAGCTACCGAGGGCGCGTTCGATCCACTGTTGGTGACGCTTTAACCAAATTAGTGTGTTTCCTTGGGAAAGTGCGGTGGCGACTAGCACATACCAACTGCCATCGACGAGGGTGATGGTGCTGACGAAAATGGCTTTGTCCGTCAGGCTCATGGCTGCGTTGATGAAGGGGCTGAAAATCGCAAGAAAATAAAGCCCCACTTTGGGATTGAGTAAGGCAATTAACAGACCATCACGGGCGGCATTCCACAAGGTTGCGGATGGTTGTGGGGTGTTTGGCATGTCTGCCGCTGGCGGTATAGCGGTAGCCGTAATGCCTTGATAGCCCAGCCATAGCAGGTAAATCGCGCCGAAGTAACTGAGCGTTTTGAACAGTAGTGGCGATTGTTGCAACACTAGCACTAAACCGAGTACTGACAGCAGCGCGTAGCAACCCAACCCGATGGCGTGCGCAATGCCGGTGATTGCGCCGTGTAAACGCGAGTGGTTGAGGGTATTGCGCAACACCACGGCAAGGCTTGCGCCGGGGAAGATTGCACCCATTAGGCAGAGGGTGAAAAGCGAGAGCCAAGTGCTGAGTGTCATGGTTTTGTACGTTGATTAGGTGAGTATTGTTTTACACGTGAATACGTGTTACACGTAGAAGCGTGGAGGTAATCACATGAAACAGAATATAACGCTTTCGTTGGAAAAAGAATTGCTCCAACAAATCAAAATTCTTGCGGCACAGAAATCGACATCCATCAGTGCCTTGCTGACGGCAGAATTGGAGCGTCTGGTAAAGAAAGACGATGCCTACCAGCAGGCGATGGAACAAGCCTTTGCTTCGATGGAAAAAGGCTATGATTTTGGTGGTGGCAATTATCTGACACGCGAGGAAATGTATGACCGCAAAAACGTTCGTTGATAGCAATATCCTGTTGTATGTCTACGATCATGCGGCTGGCTGGAAGCAAGAAATTTGCAAGCAAGCCGTGCAGGATTTGTGGCGGCAACGTTGCGGGGTGATCAGCACACAGGTCATGCAGGAGTTCTACAACAATGCCACCCGTAAATTGCGTAACCCGATGAATTACGCCGCAGCCAGAGCCGAACTAAAGCAGTATCAATTATGGGACGTTGTGCAGGTTGATCCATCATTGATTCAAGTAGCATCCAATATTCAGGAAACGGTGCAGCTATCGTTTTGGGATTCGTTGATCGTCGCTGCCGCACAGCGAGCAGATGCCAGCATTTTGTTGAGCGAAGACCTCAATCATGGGCAGGTGATTGGTGGGGTACGTGTCCATAATCCGTTGCTGAATCAGGTGCAGGAAGAGGGTGGACGTTACGGGGATGCCTCGTGACAGAGAATCAGGCAGTAAATGACACTCTCCACCCACGCGGAACCCTGATCCTACGCACCCTCGCCATGCCCAAGGACACCAACCCCAATGGCGACATCTTCGGCGGCTGGATTCTCTCGC
>JBEUIR010000534.1:0-1695 GCA_040415395.1 Candidatus Thiothrix namsaraevi | reverse complement strand
GCGGCTTGCTGGTGTGCCTGTAATGCGCTGCAATCCAGCGTACCGCTACGGGCGGCTTGTGCGAGTTGGTGCAAATAACCCAAGGGGGATTTCACTTTTCCCGCATCCATCGCACTGGCAAGCAACAGCAGGCAATCGCGGGCATTGTCCGGGGTCAAGCCGTCGAGAATGCGGGCGGCGGATTTGCGCCCTTGCTTGCCGAAACTGGCAGGATAGGGCAAGGCTTGCGCTGCGCTGTTGGCTGGCAAATCACCACGGCGACTGGCATCCGTTGGGGGAATTTCCGGCGGTGGGGTAGTAGTGGGAGTAAGGTTAGGAGGAGTAAGGTATATAGATGTATGTTCCCATTTTTCGGAAGTTTCGCCCGAAAAACGGAAAGCCTCCCCGTTTTTTGGAAGGGCAGGCACAAAAAAACCATCGGGGTACGCTGCCAGAAAATCCGCCGGGATGCGGTATTCAAACTCAAACGCGGGGTGAGGTTGCGCCGCAAACAAACCTTTGTCGGTTACGCCAGCAATCGCCGGGGCAAGCCGATCTTTACGGATCGCGGTTAGGGTTGCCAATCGCTTCATGTTCAAGGGGTCGGCGGTTTTGCCGTAGCATAGCGTTTGGCGGAACAGGGCAAGGAAGACGCGCAATTCGTTTTGCGTCAAATCCGCTGCCAATGCCGCATCAATCAAATCACGGGCAAGGCTCATGCTTCACCCCCTTGCCGTTGGGTGCGGTAATTGTTGGGGTCAGCAAACCAGCGATGCACTTCCGCATTCGGGTAGATTTTGCAGCGTTTGCTAAGGTAAGTGGGCTGGGGGGCTTTGCCTGCTTTGACCAATAACCGCCATGTTTCGCGTGAAAAGGGCATGAATGGGGCAAGTTGTTGCCAGCGTGAATAGCCACTGTTGGGCAATTGGGGGGCGGGTGTGTGGATTTTCATGCAGCACCCCCAAACACGCCATTGATGAAGGTGACGGCTTGCGTGACTGTCTCAAAATCGGCGGTTTCAAGGTTGATGCCGTGGGTGGTTTGGCGGTGGTATGCCACATCGACAAAATGGCAGGTTTTCGGCTGTTGGTTCAATTGGCCTGAATGGTAGCCTTGCACGATCCATGCAACGGGTTGGCGGTGATGGTAGGCAATCAAGCCGGTATCGGTACGGCGATAGGTAAGCGGGCGTTTTTTGGGTTTACGTGCGGTTGTTGGCACACGCGGGAAGGCGGGCAGATAGCCATGTGCAGGACGCAATGCGCCCATAGGGTTAGCGTTCATCGCTGATTCTCCGAAAAAAGTTTTAAAATTGGGCAAAGTTGCCGGGTACTGTTATCGTCTTTTCGGAAAACGACGCGCTTCTTTCCGCCGAAGCGGTGTTGTAGTCCACGCATACCCGGCATAACCGATGGTGCGTAGTCTACAGGCGTAAAAAAACCGCCTGCGTCGCTGTGGCGGTGTTGCCGCCGAAAATGGGTATAACAGTCCCAGAATTTTGCAGTTGCTGCCCGTTGGTCGGGCTGCTTTTTTAGGATAGGGCAGAAATTCACGCGCTGCAATCACCTAATGGCTGAATTTAGGCAAATTCTGTTATATCTTGTTATGACAGTGACGGCACAAGCGCACACACACGCAAGAGAGGTAGACAATGGCAATGAGTGAACTGGTGGGAAAGGGCTTGTATTCAGCCCGCGAAGCCGCGCACATCATCCG
>JBEUIR010000533.1:0-1702 GCA_040415395.1 Candidatus Thiothrix namsaraevi | reverse complement strand
AGAGATGTCAATGCAGCTAAGAACATTCTCGCGGCAGGACATTGCCGTCTCGCAGGAGGAATCCTCGTCCTTTAGGGCGGGGAGGATGTCAATTCCAGCAACAAGTACTAAACCGGTGCAAGATTCAAACCCTTGCGTTTACTTTTCGCCGCTTTGGTTTCAGCCTTGCCTGACTTCAGGGTGGGGTAACGATCGTAATAACGCGAATCCATGGCTTCCTGTTGTGATTTCACCATTAAGAACCCCACCACATTCGGTCGCACGCGCCGCAACTGCTCAATGACCGTCAGCAAGCGTTTGCGGTTAATGCGCTCTTCATCCGCAACAATCACCGTCGCTTCCGCCAGTGACGACAAATAGAGCGCATCCGCAAAACCTGCCGTTGGCGGGCCGTCAATAATTATGCTATCGAAATGTTTGGTCGCCAGATTCAGCAATTGCGCCATTGCCGGGCTGGACACCATGCGCACGGGGTCAGCCATCAAGGTTCCCGCCAAAATCAGGTACAAGCCTTTCATCTCGCGGGAAGGATGCGTCACGCTGGCAATATCGACCTCACCATTCAAGTAATTGCTCAAGCCTCTGGCATGTGGCAGACCCAATTTGACATGTACCGACGGGCGGCGCAAATCCGCATCAATCAGTAACACCTTCAAACCCTGCTGCGCCTGACTCATGGCAATATTCACCGCCGAGGTTGACTTGCCCTCCGCCGGATTCACACTGGTGATCAAGGTGACACGCGGGGCAACGCCTCCGGGCAGTACAAAACGTAAATTTGCGGTCATGACCCGATACGATTCCGCCAGCAACGAGCCTGCATCGCGCACCGTCGCCAATGCCAAATTTCCCTCGGATAAATGCCGTACATGCGGAATCGTCCCCAATATCGGCAAGCCACTCAAGGTTTGCAACTCGCTCACCGAAGCAACACCCTGACTCATGGTTTCACGCAATAACGCCGCACCAACCCCTAACATCAACCCAACTAAGCTGCCGATAATCAGATTCAGTAGTTTTTTAGGGCGGAACACATCGTTATCGGGAGCTGCCGCATCTACCACCCGAATATTACTGCTGGTCACATTGGCGGCAACATTGACCTCCTTCATGCGTTGCAACAAACCATCGTACAAATCCCGGCTGGTTTCGACTTCGCGTTTCAAAGCGTTGTATTCAATGCTGCGGTCACGTAAATTAACTAACTCCCCTTTATAAACAGCCAGTTGATTACGCAAATCATCTTCCAGTTTTTTTGCCGCCGCGTATTCCGCTTGCAGGGATTGTTTCAGCCCCCCCACCTCCTGTTGCAATTGGCTGCGCACTTCCTGAATTTGTTGTTGCAAACGCTGCATATCCGGGAACGCGGGTTTAAACAGTTTAAGCTTCTCCTGATATTCTGCTTCCAAGGTATTCAGGTTTTGCTTTATGCCTTCTACCACCGGATTATTGAGGACTTCACGCACATTACCGTGCCTACGCCCTTGAATCATCTGGCTTTCGGCTTGAATACGAGCGCGTTCGGCAGCACCTAATGCGGAATAGAGTTCATCGAGTTTTCGCTCCTGACTCGACTGGCTGTTATTCACTTCCAGGATGTCATTTTGCTTGGCATATTCAATCAGTTTGCCTTCTTGCAAGTTCAAACGCTGCCGCGCTTTCTCTAACTCCTGCTCCAGAAATTCCTTGGCGTAAGTATCTG
>JBEUIR010000532.1:0-1705 GCA_040415395.1 Candidatus Thiothrix namsaraevi | reverse complement strand
CGCGTGTAGTGGGTCATGTAGTAAACACCCTGAAACCGTTACGCTGATTAAGTTTGAGTTTTCCCATGAGTGATACAGATTCAGAACAAGCCCCAACCCCTAATAATGCCCCAAAGCGCACGGCAAGCACTGACAAAGAGGCGCAAAACGCTGACCCGGAGGATAAGCTTTACCGGCTGACCTATGGCGACGGCTTGCAACTGGAAGTTAGACCCAACGGTAAAAAGTATTGGATCCACCGCTACATTAACCCGACCACCAAGAAGCAGACGGTTTACACGATAGGGCAGTACCGCAACGATAAAAAGCCGCCTCACGTTACCGTATTGCAGGCACGTACCAAGCTGTACGAAATCAAGGGATTGATCAAGCAGGGCATAGACGCAAACACCCATAGACACCGTACCAAGATTCAGGAAACCGCCAACACCTTCAAAGAGGTGGCGCTTGAATGGCACGATAACCAGCTAAACCGCTGGACTGAGAGCAACGCGGCGCAAGTGTTGCGATGTTTGGATGCGGATATATTCCCCAACATAGGCGGGCGGGCGATTGCCTCACTGGATGCGCTCGACTTCCTGCAAGTTATCCGCATCAAGGAAGGGATAGGCGCATTAGACAAGGCGGCAAAGGTCAAGCAGCGTATGAGCGCGGTAATGCGCTATGCAGTCGCCACGGGTAAGGTTAAATACAACCCCATACCTGACTTGGGCGCAGCCATGAAAGCCAAACCCAAAGACAAGCACTTTAAAGCAGTGAGTCTTGAAAGCCTTCCTGTGTTTTTGCGCGAATTAGCAGCTTATAGACCTGAAGTAACCCGGCGGGCGCTACAGTTCACCTTGTTGACGTTTGCGCGTACTGGCACGATCAGAGCGGCGCGATGGCAGGAAATCGACTGGAATAACGCACTGTGGAACATTCCAGCCGAACACATGAAGATGGGGCAAGCGCATATCATCCCGCTATCACGTCAAGCCCTGAAGTTGCTGGAAGAGTTACGGGTGTTCACGGGTGATTCTGAGTTTATCTTTTACGCCAACCCTAAAGACATCACCAAAGGGTTAAGTGCTAATGCATTGCTGGCGGTGTTGCGTCACATGGGCTGGAATGATCGAACCACCGTTCACGGTTTGCGGGCGGTTGCATCCAGTGTGTTGCATGAATCCGGTTATCCAGAACACATTATTCACAAGCAAATGTCACACGCTGACCGCAACAAGATAGCGGGCGCTTACCGCTACATGGCGCAATACATGACGGAACGGGTAGCAATGATGCAGTTTTGGGCGGATTTCCTCGACTCACAGCAACACGGTGCAAAAGTAATCCCATTCCGCACCAGTGCCGCCACCTAGCCATCATCCGCTATACTTTCACATCCAGCACCTAGCCCGACGGGGCGAACACCGGGAAACCTTCAATCCGGCTGGTGCTGGTTTTCTTCATTGAAGGCAACACCGTGAAGGGGTGTTTATGCATGATCTACTGAAGGTAGTAATTCGTCGTCCAGACTGGAAAGAATGGGCGCATATCCCAAGTGTTGGGCTTAAGTCAGCAGTGTCGCTTTCATTGGATATAGAGCCAGGGTGTGTAGAAAAGCAGTTTACGGCTCGGTGGAATTGACGCACAACCAACAGACTTACAAGGTCAATGTGGAATGGGTGACGGGGCGTGTTTCAATCCAATAAAGGTTTTTCCCTGCTCG
>JBEUIR010000531.1:0-1705 GCA_040415395.1 Candidatus Thiothrix namsaraevi | reverse complement strand
TGGGCGGGTTGGAACTGGGTTATGGGTCTGATCTCGATATTATTTTTCTGCACGACAGCCACGGTACGGCGCAGCAAACCAACGGCAAAAAAACGCTGGAAAATGCGGTGTTTTATGCGCGGTTTGCGCAGAAAATTATTCATACGCTGACGACGTTTACGCCAGCGGGACGCTTGTACGAAACCGATACGCGCTTGCGCCCTAGTGGGGCTTCGGGCTTGCTGGTCAGCAGTTTGAATGCGTTTCGTACCTACCAGCAGGAAAAGGCGTGGGTGTGGGAACATCAGGCGTTGTTGCGGGCGCGGGTGATTACGGGAACGGAGAGCTTGCGGGCGCAGTTTGAGCAGGTGCGCCACGAGATTTTGTGTCAGCCGCGTGATAGGGCAGAGTTGCGCAAGCAGGTGATTGCGATGCGCCAGAAAATGTGGGATAGCATGGCGAGTAAGGATGCCCGCGTGTTTAACCTGAAAAAAGACCCCGGCGGGGTGACGGATATTGAATTTATTGTGCAGTTTCTGATTCTGGCGCACGCGCATGAACACCCGGAACTGGTGCGCTGGAGCGACAATATCCGCCAACTGGATTCGTTGCAGGTGGCAGGCGTTTTACCAACGGACACGGCGGAAGCATTGGCGGATGCTTATCGGACCTTGCGTGATCGTATCCACGAATTGTCGTTGCAGGAGCAGGAAGCGGTGGTGGATGCGGGGCAGTTGATGCGCGAGCGCGAGGTGGTGCGGGCGGCTTGGGTAGGGTTGGTGCAGGCTTAAGGGAAAGAGACGCAAAATTTTGCGTCTCTCAAGACGTAGTAAACGCCGTCGGGGAATTTGGACAGGAAAATCGCTATGCTGGTTGGCAAGTGGCAGCGGATTGCAGCATATTATAGGTAGCCTGCTGGAATAGCGTCCACTTCCTGCGAGAGCGGCACATCGGTTTCGCGCAGGCAGATGACTGCGCCATGCCCCGCTTGCCTGTCCAGTTTTTCCAGTACCGTAAAGTGCTTTGCCGCACCCATGTTCGGGCTGGCGGTTTTCTTGAATTCCACCGGATACAGGGTGTTGTCGCGTTCAATCAGCAGGTCGATTTCACGTTGTTCTTTGTCGCGGTAAAAATACACCGCTGGCGTTTGTCCGTTGTGCCACCAGCTTTTGAGGATTTCCACCAGCAGCCAGTTTTCGAGGATTGCGCCGGACATCGCACCTGCTTCCAGCGTTTCCGGCGATGACCATTGGGTGAGGTAGGCACATAAACCGGTGTCGAGGAAATACAGCTTGGGGGTTTTTAGCAGGCGTTTCGTCACGTTGTTGTGATAGGGCTGCAACAGGTAGACGATGCCGGAGGTTTCCAATATCGACAGCCATGCTTTGGCGGTTTTCTGGTCGATGTCTACGTCTCGTGCAAGATCGGCGTAGTTGAGCAATTGCCCAGTGCGAGCGGCAGCGGCTCGCAGGAACAGCAGGAAGGCACGTTCGTCGCCGACGCGGGTCAGGTCACGCACATCGCGCTGCAAATAGGTTTGCAGGTAGGCGTTGTAAAACAGGTCACGCGGCAAGGTGTCATCCAATGCCATGCGCGGGTACGAGCCGCGCCAGATATGACGGTAAACCTCAGGCAGTGGCAGCGGTTTGCTTGCTTGTTGGCGGGCTTGTTCTAGCCATGCGGGAGTGGGCAGGAACGGTTGCGCGGTGTCCGTTTTGCCGTTGAT
>JBEUIR010000530.1:0-1707 GCA_040415395.1 Candidatus Thiothrix namsaraevi | reverse complement strand
CTCACCCCACCTGCGACACTTTCAGCAGGCGGCGTAAATCTTTGATAATCAACTCCCCATTAAAATCAGGCGGATACGACATGATCACATTGCCCAGCGGGTCGAGGATATAAAGACCATCCTCAGCCACCGGGTTCGGGTTTTGCAATACTGCCTGCCATTGCTGCACCGATGGCTCAGGCCCGACGGCAACTTTCATGCCTTCATGTTCTTGTAACTGTAGTTGCAGGGCGGGCAGGTGACTAGTGCGGGTAACTACTAGGAGACGTTCTACCCGGCGGCGTTCATTGCCCATCGCCTTCCTGACCTGACGCAGGTTGTACAGGTTCTTCTGGCAGGCAGCCGCACAAGCCGAATCCGCTACCGTCATCAATACCCATTTGCCGCGCAAGTCCGCTGTATTGAAGGTAGTACCATCCAGCCCTACCAAGGGTAAATCCCCCACTACCCGCACGGGAGATAGGAGCGTGCCGAAATTGGTGGTCGCCGGTACTGGCAATTCCGCCCGAAACTGGAAATACAACCAACCCGCCAGATACGGAAACGCGCATACCGCGATCAAAATCCACAGGGTGCGGTTACTGCGCTTGGGTGGCTGGGCAACGCCCTCAACAGCACTCGTCATGCTTGATCCTTTCGATGAGTATTCATGTACAGGTAGGCAATCAGCACCATCAGCGCGAACGCCGCCCACTGGATGCTGTAACCGATGTGCATTCCTGCCTTGTTGGCATAGACCGGCCAGTTGCGGTTCAAACCGTCATCCGCCGCAGAGGTTTGTAACAGCAGGTAAGGTGGCAGGCTAACCCCCAACTTTTGCCCGAAACGCGCCACATCCAGATACAACCAGCGCTGGTTGCCTTCGACATCGGCAGCAATATCGCCAAACAGGAAGACTGGCTTGGAACGCGGCATATCCAGTGTGCCTTCCACTTGCACTTCCCCCGTCGGCGCACTGATGGCGGGTAATTGCTGACGGTCTGCACCCACTGCCACCCAGCCACGGTTCACCAGCACCCATTGCCCGCTGGCAAGCCGCAACGGGGTAATCACGTGATAACCTGCCTTGCCATGTTGCACGATATTGTCCAGCAGCACGGTCTGGCTGTTGTCCCATGTTCCGCCGATACGGGCAGCGCGGAAACGCTGTGCAGGCCAGTCCACGCCGGTTTGCTCAAGTGCAAGCGCAGGTAAGTCCACCTGTTGCATCACCGCTTGCGCCATCTGTTCCTTGTAAACTGCCCGCTGGTATTGCCACACTGCCAATGACGTAAACACCCCTACCGCCACCACCGTCAGCAGCGTGGTAAAAACCGACGCACGAAACTGGTAACTTGCGGTTATACTGATGTTTTCACTGTGCTGTAACAAACGGGAGACTCCTGCATGTGGTTTAAAGTGCTGATCGTTATCAATCTGCTGCTGATCCTGATCAGCCTGTTTTCCGGTGTGTTCTTCCTTGCCAAGGACAACGGTAACTCCAACCGGGTTGTCACTTCGCTGACCACGCGGGTAGCGTTATCAGTGTTCCTCATTTGCCTGTTAATCGTCGGCTACCTGACCGGGCAAATCACCCCGCACGGTGTCGCGGGGTGAAGGGTTTCACAGCCAATACACGAAAATAAACAAGGCAATCCACACCACGTCGACAAAGTGCCAATACCACGCAACCGCTTCAAACGCGAAGTGGTTGTGCTCGGTGAAATG